>NZ_JBDGML010000105.1:0-52243 GCF_057655195.1 Arthrobacter sp. Soil_N43 | reverse complement strand
GGGGGGGGGGGGGGGGGGGGGGGGGGGGGGGGGGGGGGGGACTAGCCGAGCTGCCGGGTGATCTCGGCGGCGCGGTCCGCGGCCGCACGCGCCCCCGCTGCGATGATCGCCGGCATGCCGCGCTCATCAAAGGTGGCAATGGCGCGTTCCGTGGTGCCGTTCGGGCTGGTCACGGCCTTGCGCAGCGCGGCCGGCTCGGCACCGGGCTCGGCCAGCATCAATCCCGCGCCCGCTACGGTCTCCCGAGCCAGCAGCAGGGCCAGCTCGGCATCAAGTCCGAGCTCGACGCCGGCTGCCGCCATGGCTTCGGCGAGGTAGAACGCGTACGCGGGCCCGGAACCGCTGATGGCACCGAGGGCGTCCACCTGCTCTTCCGGAATTTCGACGACGGTCCCCACCGCGGAGAGGATGTCTTTAGCCTGCTGGAGCTGCTCAGGCGTGCAGTGGGTACCGGCGGAGACGGACACGACGCCCCGTCCCAGCTTCGACGGGGTGTTGGGCATGGTCCGGATGACCGGCTGCCCCTGCGGCAGTGCTGCTTCCAGCTGGGCGATCGAGACCGCCGCCGCGACGCTGATGACGATGGTGTCCGGGGCAAGAGAACCGCTGATTTCGCGGGCCAGGTCGGCCGTCCCTATCGGCTTCACACCGAGGATGACCACACCCGATCCCTTTGCCGCCTGTTTGTTGTTGTCAGGCTCCTCGGAACCGGCAATGGCGGTAATCCCATGATGGCGTTCTGCCAGTTCGGCAGCACGCTCCGCGCGCCGCACGGTGGCCACCACGTCCATCGGGTTGGTACCCGCCTCGAGGAGACCGCCCAGGATTGCCTCGTTCATTGATCCACAGCCAAGGAATGCGATTCGGTTGCTCATTGCTCCATCATTGCAGTTCGCCGCCGAGGATGCAGGCCGGCCGCTTCATGAGCCCATTCACAGGAAGCTCACATGTTTGTCCGAGCTTCCGCACATTCTTGGGCCATAACGTTGGTGTTACCTCATTGAGGGTGCGAGTGATACGGCAAGCATGGGGATGTTTGCCCGGCACCGACGGACTGCAGCGGTTTACCCATTTTCCTGCGGCAGGCCGTCGGTGCTTTTTCTTTAACCGCTTAGGTGGTTCAACCAGGCAGTGCCGCTCTGGTGGGGCAATCCGATTCCCAGCTCCCACTCAGGGAAAATCCGTCGAACACCCATATTGGCTCGCTAGTGTTTTTAGTGCCTCACAAGGTGCGAGTGATGGAGCTGATCCTTCGGGATCGGCGCGGCGCCGGTCGGTTGCAGGAGTGTTCCCCCAACTCCTTCTGCGAAACCGTCCGGCGCTTCACCTTTAACCGGTTCGCTGACAGGCACCCTCATCAGCAGACATGGTTGATGCCAAGCCGGCTGCGGCTCATCCGGCCGCTAACGGCTCCGCCTGCTGGGGACCGGCGTGCTGGGCGGCCCCAGGCGGGAGTCCGACATGCGGAGCCGGCTCCAGCGGGCCCTCAAAGACCAGCTGGTCGAGACGCCGCAGGATGAGGCCTTCCCGCAAAGCCCAGGGGCAGATCTTGATCTTCTTGAACGCGAACAGTTCCAGGGCCGCTTCCGCCACCAAGGCGCCCGCCAGGAGCTGGTTGGCGCGCGCCTCCGAGACGCCCGGCAGATGCAGCCTGTCCTCGCTTTTCATGGCCGAGATGCGCTGCGCCCAGATGCCCAGGTCCGTGGCGTTCAGCTCGCGCTTCACGTACGGGCCTGCGCCGCTCGGTGCCGCGCCTGCGATGCGCGCCAGCGAGCGGAAGGTCTTGGATGTTCCGGCAACGACATTGGCCCTGCCGATCGGGTCGAAGCTCCGGACGGCGGGCTTGAGCGTCGCCCGGATGTAGCGCCGGAGTTCCTTGACGCTCTTGGCGGAGGGGGGATCCTCGTGCAGCCAGTCCCTGGTGAGGCGGCTGGCACCGAGGGGCACGGACGTGGCCAGCTCCGGGAGCTCGTCCTGGCCGGACGCCATCTCGAAGGAGCCGCCGCCGATGTCCAGGTTCAGGATGGGGCCGGCGCCCCAGCCGTACCAGCGGCGGACGGCGAAGAACGTCATGGAGGCCTCTTCGCTGCCGGTCAGTTCCTGCAGCGTCACTGTCGTCTCGTGCTTCACCCGGGCCAGCACCGTCGGCCCGTTCGTGGCCTCGCGGATGGCGGACGTACAGAAGGCGAGCAGGTCATCGGCCTTGTGGCGCGCCGCAAATTCCCACGCCTCAAGGACGAACTCTGCCAGCTCATGCTGGCCGGCATCGGTGATGTTGCCGTCGCCGTCGAGATACTGCACGAGGGACAGGGGCCGCTTGTGGGAGGCGAAAGGCACGGGGCGCGCGCCGGGGTGTGCATCCACCAGCAGGAGGTGGACAGTATTGGATCCGATATCGAGGACGCCTAGCCGCATCCTGCCATTATTCCCTCCGGAACGCCGGCGGGAGCAATCCGTGCGTCCACATTTCCTTGGTGCCGAATCTCTGGTCCCGAACCCTTGGTGCCGAATCCCTGGTGCCGAACGGGGGGCGCTACTCGCCTTCGAGTCCCGCGGGATTGGCGTCGCTGTCGTCAGCCCGCTTGAAGTCGCGCTTGATGTTGGCGATGCCCTCGGGGTTGATTTCAAATCCGTAGGCTGCACCGGGGTTGATGACCATGCCCAGTTCGTCACCGATGTTTGCAATGATGGCTGCACCTTGGGTCCCGAGAACGTTCGGGGCCGCCTCGAGGTATTCCTGGTCCACGCGGCTGGGGTGTGAGAACACGGCCAGTACCGGCTGGCCCTCGGCGTTGCCCAGCACCAGCGGTTCCACCTCGGAGTTCTCGCCCTCAAGGGCGTCGGAACTGATGATGTAGACCTCGTTGTTGAGGAACGACAGGATGACGTCCACCGGGTTGGCGTCCGGCCGGTCCCCTTGGGCCAGCTTCTCCTCGAGGTCGTTCAGCGGCGTGGTGTCTGCGGGTCCGGGCTGTTCAGTCATGTATCTACTCGACCACGATGCGAAGCCCGGCGCAATTCCGCAGCACAACCAGCGGCTCAGTCCCTACTTCTTTGCCGCTGCCTTCTTGGCCGGGGCCTTGCGGGTGGTTGTCCGCTTGACCGGACCCTTGGCCCGCTTTTCGGCCAGCAGTTCGACAGCCTGTTCCCGCGTCAGTTCCTCCAGCGAGGTGCTCCGGGGCACGGTGATGTTGGTGACGCCGTCGGTGATGTACGGCCCGAAGCGGCCCTCCTTCACCACGATGTTCTTCTCCGAGACAGGGTCCGGGCCGAACTCCGCCAGCGGCGGCACGGCGGCGCGGGCACCGCGCTGCTTGGGCTGGGAGTAGATCTCCAGCGCCTGCTCCAGCGTGATGGTGAAGATTTCCTCTTCCGAGCCGATGGAGCGCGAGTCCGTGCCCTTCTTCAGGTACGGGCCGAAGCGGCCGTTCTGGACCGTGATCACGTTGCCCTCAGTGTCTTCGCCGAGCACCCGCGGGAGGCTCATGAGCTGCAGGGCCTCATCGAGGGTGATGGATTCCACTGTCATGGACTTGAACAGGGAACCGGTGCGCGGCTTGGCCTTGACCGGCTTTTTCGGCGGCTTGGGCTTGCCGTTCTTGTAGTACTCGACCGGCTGGTTGGCGATCTGCTCTTCGGTCATCTCAGGGATGATCTCGGTGACGTAGGCGCCGTACCGTCCATTCTTGGCGACCACGGTGTGGCCGGTGTGGGGATCGTTGCCGAGGACCCGTTCCTCAGGCGCGGCTGTCTCCATCAGCTCCACGGCCTTGGCGGCTGTGAGCTCGTCCGGGGCCAGGTCCTCGGGCACGTTGGCGCGGGCGGATTCCACCACCTCGCCCGTCTTCGGATCCACGGTGGGGACAGAGCTTTCGAGGTACGGTCCGAACTTTCCGACGCGCAGCGTGATGCCGTCCGCAATGGGCACCGAGTTGATTTCCCGCGCGTCGATCTCGCCCAGGTTGTTGACGATGCTCAGCAGGCCGGGATCAGCATCTTCGCCGTAGTAGAAGTGCTTGAGCCAGGCGGCGCCGACGGCCTGGCCATTGGCGATCTTGTCCAGGTCGCCTTCCATGTCGGCCGTGAACTCGTAGTCCACGTAATCCGTGAAGTGCTGCTCAAGGAGCCGCACCACGGAGAAGGCAATCCAGCTGGGTACCAAAGCCGAGCCCTGCTTACGCACGTAGCCGCGGTCCTGGATCGTGGAAATCGTGGAGGCGTAGGTGGACGGGCGTCCGATGCCCTTCTTTTCCAGTTCGGCTGTGAGCGAGGCTTCCGTGTAGCGCGGCGGCGGGGAGGTCTCGTGGCCCACGGCGATGATGTCCGAGGCGGTGAGGGAGTCGTTCTTGGCCACGTTCGGCAGGCGGCGGGCTTCCTCGGACTCGTCGTCTCCGCGGCTTTCGTCCTTCCCTTCCTCATAGGCAGCGAGGAAGCCGGGGAAGGTGATGACGGTGCCGGAGGCCGAGAACTCGGCGTCGCGGCCGTCGGCTGCCACCGCGCCGAGGCGGATGGTGGCGGTGGAGCCCTTCGCGTCGCCCATCTGGGATGCGACGGTGCGCTTCCAGATCAGTTCGTACAGGCGGAATTCGTCACCGGAGAGCTGCTTGGCGACCTGGGCCGGGGTGCGGAACGAGTCACCGGCGGGGCGGATGGCCTCGTGGGCCTCCTGCGCGTTCGCGGCCTTGCTGGTGTAGACACGCGGCGACTGCGGAACGTACTCCGGGCCGTACAGTTCTGAGGCCTGGCGGCGGGCTGCAGTAACGGCTTCGTCGCTCAGCGCTGAGGAGTCCGTACGCATGTAGGTGATGTAGCCGTTCTCGTACAGCCGCTGGGCGATCTGCATGGTGCTCTTGGACGAGAACCGCAGCTTGCGGCCGGCCTCCTGCTGGAGCGTGGAGGTGGTGAACGGGGCGGCCGGTCGGCGGGTGTACGGCTTCGTATCGACGGACCGGACCCGGAAGTCGGCATTTTCCAGCCCGGCCGCCAACGACGTGGCGAGTTCCTCGTTGAGGTGGACCGCGTTGCGGGCGGTGAGCACGCCGTCGTCGTTAAAGTCCCGGCCGCTGGCGACCTTGGCACCGTCCACGGCGGCGAGCTTCGCTTTGAAGGAGCCCGACTCGGCGCCGAACTGGCCGGTCAAATCCCAGTAGGACGCTGCCTTGAAGGCCATCCGTTCCCGTTCACGGTCAACCACCATGCGGGTCACCACCGACTGCACGCGGCCGGCAGACAGGCCGCGGGCCACCTTGCGCCACAGCACCGGGGAAATCTCGTAGCCGTAGAGCCGGTCCAGGATGCGGCGGGTTTCCTGGGCGTCGACCAGGGCGGCATCGACGTCGCGCAGGTTGTCCATGGCGCGGTGGATGGCTTCCTTGGTGATTTCACCGAAGGTCATCCGGTACACCGGGACCTTGGGCTTGAGCACTTCCAGCAGGTGCCACGCGATGGCCTCGCCCTCGCGGTCCCCATCGGTTGCGAGGTAGAGGGCGTCGGCATCCTTGAGCTGGGCCTTGAGTTCGGCCACCTTCTTCTTCTTGTCCGGAGACACGACGTAGTACGGTTTGAAGCCGTTTTCGACGTCGACGGCGAACTTGCCCACGGAGGTCTTCTTCAGTTCCGCCGGAAGTTCGGACGGCTGCGGCAGGTCGCGAATGTGACCGATGGAGGCCTCAACGATGAAGCCCTCGCCCAGGTACTTGGCGATGGTCTTGCTCTTGGCCGGAGACTCCACGATCACGAGTTTCTTGCCGGTTTTGGCCTTGCTTGGCACAGTGCTCCTACAGAAAAAGGTTGCTCGGGCAGATGAGCCCATATTGGCCTAGTTCACCATATTTTGCAGAATCATGCGCAGTCATGTGGAAAACGCGTGGCCGCCGTCACGGCCACGAAACGCAGCTAGGACCCCTCGGAGGCGCCCTTCCGTCCCTGGTGTTGCGGTGCCCGGTCGTCCGGAATCATGGACCACATGGTGGCGATCCGCTCAGCCCCAGGCGGGATGCTGCCCAGGTCCGCAAGCTCATAGTTGCGCAGCAGTCCAAAGACCTTGTCGCGGAGTTCCAGCTGCTGTGCCGGAGTCAGATACAGCAGGTCAGTGGCGAGCACCACCGCCGCGGGCGGCGGAACTTCGCCGGGCTGCTGCTGCTCGGCCCGGGCCTTGGCGTATGCGTTGGCGCGGCGGCGGAAGGCCTGCAGTTCGAGGTCGACGACGGTGAGGTCAGGGCTGGCTGGCCCGCCGCCGGAGTTGATGGCGAAATCAGTGCCGGCAGCCTTCCAGCGCCGCTCGCGCGCGTCCCCGGCCGTCTCGGCCGGAGCCACGATTCCCCATTTCTGCAGCGCCCTCAGGTGGTAACTCATCGCGCTCGGTGTGAGGCCGGTCTGCCCGGCAAGCTCGGTGGCCGTTCGGCTCAGCTGGGTGGAGTACAGCTCGGAGATGACCTCCAGCCTCGCGGCGTGGGCCAGCGCCCGGATTGCCTTGGGGTCGGTGATCTCCACCCTATTTTCCGGGCGGCCCCTGCGCTTCGGCTGGGCATCCCCGTCTGGTGCCATGCCGACGGCAGGGTCCCCGCGGGGCGTGTCTGTGCTCACGCCTTAAGTCTAGTCAGCCGGCCGCAGTTGTGAAAGGAATGCTTGATATCCAGCCTTGGTCCCCGCAGGGCCTAGTCCTCCCCTGCCGGCAGCAGGAACCCGTCCCTGACCAGGTTGGCGACGTCGGCGAGCATGCTGCCACGGAAGGCTTCCCGGTCAAAGCCCTCGTATCCGCCCAGCAGGGCTTCCAGGGCACCGATGATCTGCCCTGCCGAGAGGTCGCCGTCGCACGCCGAGACGAAACCGGCAAGTTCGGTGCTCAGCAGGTTGGTGCGCCGAAGCCCGGCACCCTGGCGCAGCAGGATCACGCCGGGGTGTTCGGCGCCCGGCCGTTGGTGGCGTTCTTCGGTGACGTCCTCAGCCACAAGCAGGTGGGTGGTAGACAGGTCGTTCGCAGCTAGCCAGTCGCTGCGTTTAATTGCGGCGCCGAGGTGGGGACCCACAGGCTGCTCGATCGGATACGTGATCTCCTCAAACCGGTAGATCCGGCGGGATCCTGCCGCGGGCCGCCGCAGCCAGATCATGCCGAAGCCAATTCCGCCAACGTTCCGCGAAGCAAAGTCATCGAGGTAGGCGGAGTATGCCTCCTGATAGTGCCCGCGGTCCCGGTTTTCCGAGGCATCCTGCAGCCAGGTCTCGGCATACTGTTCCGGTCCGACCTGCTCCCGCTGGATAAACCAGGCATCGGTGTCCGGACCGGCCCAGCTTTGCGGCCGCTCCTCCCACGACTTCCCCGCCGTGATCTCCCAGTTGCCCAACAGCTGGGCTGTTCCGTCAGGCGCCAGCACCTCCGGCAGGGACTTGACCAGGGAGGCCACGATGTCATCACCCGGCAGGCCGCCGTCGCGGTAGGTGAACTGGTCTTTGGCAGCCTCGCCGTCGCTGCGCGGCGTGATGACGAAGGGCGGGTTGGATACTACGAGGTCGAACTCCTGTCCGGCCACGGGCTCGAGAAGCGAGCCGCGCCGCAGCGTCACCCGGTCCTCTGACCGCGACGGGTCCACGCGGAGCGCCTCGGCGTTGAGCAGGATATTGAAGCGCGTGAACGCCAGGGCCCGCGCGGAGATGTCCGTGGCGGTGACGTGCTCGCTGTGGTGCAGCAGGTGGAAGGTCTGGATGCCGCAGCCTGTGCCCAGGTCCAGGGCCCGCGTGGCCCGCCGCCGGATGGTGGTCTGCACCAGCGTTGTGGAGGCCTGCCCGATGCCCAGGACGTGGTCGTGGCGGAGCACACCGGGGCGCTGGTGCGCGGCGAGGTCGCTGGCCACCCAAAGGTCCGCGCCGTCCCAGCCGTAGGGCCTGAGGTCCGCGACTGCCGTCACCCCCGCCGCCGCGACCTCCGCGAGCCCGAGTGACACCAGGCCCGCCGTCCGGGTCCGCGGCAGTGCGGTATCGATCGCTGTGGCATCCTGCGGAACGGCCAGCAGCCAGAAACGTACGACGGCGGCAAGGGCCGCGGTGCGCGGCGCGCCGTGGGAGGCTTCCTCTGTAACGATCAGCGCGGGGATGAGCTGGTCCCGGTCCAGCGCCGAATATGCCGACGGGCCCAGCAGCTCGGCGACGCCGTCCACGGAGTAGTCCAGCTCCCGGAGGTCCGCAGCCAAAGCCTGCAGGAGGTCCGGGAGGTCGCTGCGGGGAGCATCGGGGGTATTGCCGGCAGTGAAGAGCGTTGATTCGGTCACCGGGCAAGTCTATTTGTCCTAGGGGGAGGCTAGAGTGGGGCCATGCTCGGCACCCAAGCAGCGGCGGCTGGCCCGGAGTGGCTCCAGTACGTTGCGGCATTCGCTCCCCTCAGTACGCTGGCGGCGGCTGTGATCGCCGGCTGGATTGCCTGGCGGACGCTCGCCCAACGGCGCGAAGCGGACCGCCGGGACCAGTGGTGGCAGCGCACCCAGTGGGCCATCGACCTGGCGATGGAGCGCGATTTCAGCCGGGCAGTAGTGGGCCTCATAACGCTCAGGCACCTGGCCGACAGCGACCTTTGCACCGCCGAGGACTACGAGATGCTGGACAAGATCGGCGGCGCCAAGATCGATGCCCTCACGCTGTCCGAAGAGAGCGCAGGCCGGCCCACCGGGGCTCCGGCGCCCACGCAGCCTGCCCCCGCGGAGCAGGGAATCCCGGGGAAAGTGCCGCCGGGGCATCGCTCGGTTCGGGGTGACCTTGTCCCTGTGGACCTCGAGTCCCGCGGGGAGCGGGTCTTTGCGGCTTCGCCGGAAATGGCGAAAGCGCTGGCAGCTGCAGACAGACTTGTCTCTTTCACTGCGGCCCGGCATCACGGCCCTGGCGGGGCCGGGCCGGCCGCCGGCCGGCCCTCCGGCAGCAGGTAAGTTTATAGGTATGGCTGAACGTTTCCCGGCGATGCTCCGCGCCCTCTCAGGGGCGGCGGCAGCCGCCTGCATCCTGCTCGTCCTTCCGGCCTGCTCATCCGTGGTGTCCATCGAAAACGCCGACGTTCCCGCGTGGAAAGCCACGGCATTGCCGTCTGCCAGCGATGCTGTTCTTGAGGATGCAGGCAAGATCCTCAACCGCGACCGGATCATCCGGGAAGCAGCCGGCGTCCCGGCCGGCCGCTACACCCTGACGGCGACATGCGAGGGCGGGGGCAAAGCCTTCTTTGAAGTGTCGCTCAACGGGCGGCAGCTGGTGGATGCCGGGGCAGCCTGCAACGGCAGCCGGGAAACAACCAAGCTCACGGTGGACACAGCCGGGGCTCTTGAAATCAGCACGTCCAGCGTCGATGCCCCGCTCATTTATGCGTACCAGCTGGTCCCGGCGAACTAGCCCGGCCACTGGGAACACCGGCTCGTTCGAGGGGGCTGGCGGAAAAATCTGCACCTGGACCGGGGTCCTGAAGCGCGGGGCCGGACCAGCTCCGCTTACCTTGCATTGGCCTATAGCCCCGCGGGTCCGGCGGGCTTAAAGTCGGTGTATGCCCACAGTGCGGATGTCCTCCGTACGCAAACCCTTCAGGCGGGCACCGCGGGTGCCGCCACTGCGAGCCCCGGCAGCCGGCGTCGTGCTTTTCCTTGCGCTTAGTGCCGGCGCCGTCCTGAGCGGCTGCGAATACAGTTACGACGACGGCCGTGGCGCACTTCCCGTCGACACGTCAACGCCCGTGACAGACGCGGCGCTGCCGCGGGATCCGCTGTTGAACCTTCCCGTGTCAGGCGCCGAGCTCGACGCATGGGCGCGCGAGGTCCTGCCGGACTCCTCGGGGCAGGTCGTGTACACCGATTACGGCACTGTCGAAGAGGACGACGAAACGAAAGAGTCCACGGGGCGGCTGCCCAGCGGCACGTATGCCCTGACGCTTGCCTGCCGCAGCGAACGGCGGGTCTCGTTCACCGTGCGCGATTCCGAGTTCGCCCTCGTGGACCTGAGCCTGCGCTGCGGCACATCGAGGGTGAACGTGGTGCACCTCTCAAAGGCTTCGGTGCTGCGGATAACCGTGGAGGCGAGAAGGGATGCCAACTTCGCGGTCAAAATAAGCCGGCTCTAGGCTGCGCAACCCTCCGGGCAGCGCAGGGTTTCCGGGCTGGCGGCACATTCGGCGCAGTACAGCGTCAGGGTGCGGCAGCTGAGGTTGGAGCAGTTCTCGAATTTGCTTGTCGGCGACGCGCACCGGACGCATTGGCCGATCGTTTTCGCGTCCTCACTGAACTCAAGGTGCATGCGCTTGTCGAAGACGTACAGCGAACCTTCCCAGAGGCCCTGATCCTTGAACGTTTCGCCGTACCGGACGATTCCGCCGTCGAGCTGGTACACCTCTTTGAAGCCCCGGTTTACCATCAGGCTGGAGAGCACCTCACAGCGGATGCCGCCCGTGCAGTACGTGACCACCGGTTTGTCCTTCAGGGCGTCGTATTTACCGGACTCGAGTTCCTTGATGAAGTCGTGGGTGGTGGCAACGTCCGGCACAACCGCATCCTTGAACTTGCCGATCTGCGCCTCGAAGGCGTTGCGTCCGTCGAAGAACACGACGTCCTCGCCGCTTTCCTTCTTTGCGTCCACGAGTTTGTGGAGTTCCTCGGGCCCCAGGTGCGTCCCGCCGCCAACGACGCCGTTCTCGTCCACCTTGAGCTCACCGGGGGCGCCGAAGGAGACGATCTCGTCCCGGACCTTGACGCTGAGACGGGGGAAGTCAGCCGCGCCGCCCTCCGACCACTTCACGTCAATGCCGTGAAAGCCCTTGTACTCGCGAGTGGTCTTGACGTACTGCTTGACCGCGTTGATTTCGCCGCCCACAGTGGCGTTGATGCCGTCCTTGGAGATCAGGATGCGCCCGGTCAGGCCCAGCTTCTCGCAAAGGGCTCGCTGCCAGAGCCTAACGGCGTCGGGGTCAGCGATGGGGGTAAAGCCGTAAAAAAGGACGATTCGGTTCAAGGCCACGTATTTAAGGGTACTGGCTGTGTAGAAGGCACCGGAATCCGGGTGCCGCAGGACGGCGAAGCCGATGGAGGTGCTCCTCGGGGCGGAAGGCCGGGCCCCATCACAATTGCATAAGCAAGTGCCAAAGCTCTGTTGCTTGTGACAGCGCTGGAATAGTCTCATCACATGACGCCAGAAGCCATGGTTGGAGACATCACTCATCTGCTGGAAGTCTGGGTAGCCGGCTGGGCCGGCTGCCGGGGCTATGAGACCCGCACTGAGGGACGGTTCCCTGCCGCCCTCCGAGCCGACACGACCGGGGAATGGGAGTATTTTGCTTCCGATCCCTCCGACTCGGAGTTTGCGGACCTGGCAGCCAAGACCGCAGAGGTGCCGGCGCGGGTGCTGACCATCCTGACCAACGACGTTGACCGGTATACGGTCCTCGCGCAGCAGCACGGGCTCAATGTCACATCCGCGTCCCAGACCATGATGGTCGTGGACATGGAAACGCAGGACGCCGAGGACCCGTGGCTTTCCGATGACGAACTGACCTTCGAGTCGTCCGAATCCAACGGCGTGCACCATGCCGTTGTCCGATCGGGCGACAAACTCGCAGCCAGCGGACAGGTGCTCGTGATCAACGGGACCGCCGTGTTCGACAAGATCGTGACCGAACCGGACTTCCAGCGCCGCGGGCTGGGCAGCTTCATCATGAAGGCCCTGGCCGCACAGGCGTTTGAGCACGATGTGGAGGACGGCCTGCTGCTCGCCTCGCTCGACGGGCAGAAGCTCTATTCGCACCTGGGATGGACGTCGGTCTGCCACGTCCTGATGCTCTCCGCCTCGGACGAAGGCTCCGACCTCTCGGTCGTCTGACGCGCTGCGTCCCGCCTGGGGGCTTCCACCCGCCGCGGTGTCCGCCGATTTTTTCGCAGGTGAAAGAATATTGGGGTGAACCCCCATGACTCGCTGATTCCCCTGTTGGGCCGCGGCCCGAACCCGGAACAGCTGCGGCATGTGCGGACCATCCCGGCACGCGAGGCAGTGCACGACCCGTGGCCCGAATGGGCTCATCCCGATCTCGTGGCTGCTTACGGCAACCTGGGCATTCACCAGCCGTACCGGCACCAGGTTCAGGCAGCCAACATCGCCCACTCCGGCGGACATGTTGTGGTCGCTACTGGCACGGCGTCCGGAAAGTCGCTTGCCTACCAGCTTCCTGCCCTGGACGCGATCCACCGCTCAGAACTGCGTGTGCTCTCCGAGCCCGGCAAGATACACGACGACGGTGCGGTGGCACTGTATCTGTCGCCGACCAAGGCCCTCGCAGCGGACCAGCTGGCGGCCATCCGCTCGCTCAAGCTGCCCACAGTCCGGGCAGAAACCTACGACGGCGACACCGACCCGGCATCCCGCCGCTGGATCAGGGATCATGCCAACATCATCCTGGCCAACCCGGACATGCTGCACTTCGGGATTTTGCCCAACCATGCCTGGTGGGCCGGGTTTTTCCGGCGCCTGCGGTACGTGATCGTGGACGAGGCGCACAGCTACCGCGGGGTTTTTGGCTCCCACGTGGCCAACCTGATGCGCAGGCTCCGGCGCATCTGCGCCTACTACGGCGCGGGCACCTCCTCCCCCGGCCCGGTCTTCATCGCAGCGTCCGCCACCGCGTCAGATCCGGAAAAGTCTTTCGGGAGGCTCATCGGAGCCCCGGTCCAGGCCGTCGCGGAAGATTCATCCCCTCACGGCTCCACCACCGTGGCATTCTGGGAGCCGGCCCTGACCGAGGTACGCGGTGAAAACGGCGCCAAGGAACGACGAACGGCCGTGGCCGAAACAGCTGACCTGCTGGCCAACCTTGTCTCATCCCGGATCCGGACGATTGCGTTCATCAAATCCAGGCGGGGAGCGGAAACCATCTCGTCCATCACCAAGCGCCTGCTTGACGAGGTTGACCCCAGTCTGCCCCAAAGGGTCGCCGCCTACCGTTCCGGATATCTCCCCGAAGAGCGGCGCGCTTTGGAAAAGGCACTGCGGTCAGGGCAGCTGCTGGGCATTTCCAGTACCTCTGCCCTGGAACTGGGCATTGACATCTCCGGCCTGGATGCGGTGCTGGTCGCCGGCTGGCCCGGGACGAGGGCCTCCCTGTTCCAGCAAATAGGCAGGGCTGGGCGCGCCCGGCAGGATGCGATTGCCGCCTTCGTGGCCAGCGACGACCCTTTGGATACGTACCTGGTGAACCACCCTGAAGCGATCTTCGACGTGTCGGTGGAGGCAACGGTCTTCGATCCCTCGAATCCCTACGTTCTCGGCCCGCACCTCTGTGCCGCTGCCGCCGAACTGCCCCTGGGCCCAGCGGAGCTTCCGCTGTTCGGTGGCACGGCCGAGAAACTGCTGGGCCAGCTGGTGGAGCGGGGATATCTGCGGCGGCGCCCGGCCGGCTGGTTCTGGACCCATCCGCAGAGCGCGGCAGCCATGGTGAACCTCCGGGCCGACGGAGGTGGTCCGGTGAGCATCGTTGATGCCGACACCGGGTCCCTTCTGGGGACCATGGACTCCCCGCAGACCCACTACCAGGCGCATACCGGCGCGGTCTACGTCCACCAGGGTGACAGCTATGTGGTGGAGGACCTGAACGAGGACGAACACTGCGTGGTGGTGCGCCGCGCGAATCCGGACTACTACACCACGGCCCGGGATATAACGCAGATCGACGTACTGGCGACCGACCGGACGGCGCAGTGGGGTGACGTTGCGGTGCATTTCGGCGACGTGAAGGTGACGACGCAAGTGGTTTCCTTTCAGCGCAAAGCCCTCATTTCAAACGAGGTCCTGGGCGAAGAACCCCTCGAACTGGGCGCCAGGGACCTGTTCACGAAGGCCGTCTGGTTCGTGATGGACAACCGGTCCCTAACAGGTGCCGGCCTGATCGAGGCGCAGTTCCCCGGCGCCCTCCACGCGGCGGAGCATGCGGCCATTGGGCTCCTGCCGCTCGTGGCGTCAAGTGACCGCTGGGACATCGGCGGCGTCTCGACGGCGCTCCACGCCGACACCGGGGTGCCCACCATCTTTGTGTACGACGGGCACCCCGGCGGCGCGGGCTTTGCCGAACGCGGCTTCGAAAAGGCCAAGGTGTGGCTCACGGCCACGCGTGATGCCATCAAGGCCTGCGAGTGTGAGTCCGGGTGCCCGTCCTGCGTCCAGTCGCCCAAGTGCGGCAACAAGAACAACCCGCTCGACAAGGACGCGGCCGTGACGTTGATCGATGTCCTCTTGAGGCATGCGACCGAAACCGTCCGTCCGCCCAAGGAGTTTGCGTCGACCGCGGGTTTGCCCGATGCCGGCGAGGGAATCGGCTGACACCCACGGCTGCTCCATCGGCCGAGGCGGCCGGACCCGCTACGGAGGAGGTCCCGCCCGGGCACGGCCTGCGGCGGATCCTACGATAGTGCTGGCCCTCAGTTGGGTGCGGACTTCCACGGACTGATCACCTCCCTCCGTGCACGCAACAAGCCTCGCGTCATGTCGGGCCGCGACGGCGGCGGCAACGGTGCAGGGTTCTCCCGAAGAAACGCCGCGCAGTGCGTCCGCTGCGGCCAAAGCGGCAAGGTCGGCCGCGGCTGCGGCCTGGGACGCCATGACCGCCGACTGCGCGAGCAGGAGACTCATGGACATAGCCAGGATGACCACCATTCCCAGTCCTGCAGCAAGGATTGTGCCGGATCCGCGCTCACACCCCTCACCACGCCACGCATTAGCGTTCACACCGGTCTCCCTGCCCTAGGCGCGTCCCTCAGGCCGCCGGCGACACCGTTGTGGGTCCCGGGGATTCCCGTCGCCGCCGCTTCCCCTCGAGCTTCGGCCTTCGCTGTCAGTGTCCATGGCACCACGGTTCCAAGGGGTCCGGCTGCACGGTCCGTGACGGTTACGCCCAGCCATTCACCGTCGGTCACCACCACTGACGTGGCCGAGGGGCCTGCCAGCTTGCGGACGATGCCATCAACGGTGGCCGGTTCTTCGCCGCGGGCAAGGGCTCTGGCACCGGCGCGGGCTGCTTCCTCCAGCCGAAGCTGGGTGATCCCTGCTGCAGACCCCGCCAGGAGCATGGCCAGCAGCATGATGACTGCAGGCAGTGCGACCGCGAATTCAGCCGTCACGGCGCCGCGGCTCCCAGTTGCGCTGCTGTCTGTTGCGCCACTCTCAGACGCGCGGCTCCCAGTTGCGCGGCTGTCTGTTGCGCGGCCCCCGCCTGCGGAGACTTGCCTCGGACGGTCCGCCGAGGTCTGCAGCACGGGGGTCATGGCAAGGCCAGCGCCGTGCGGATCAGGTTGAGCAGGAAACCGCGGACTTCGTCGCTTCGCAGGATGAATACCAGAATCCCGGCGAAGCCGACCGCCGCCAAGGTGGCGATGGCATACTCCGCCGTTGCCATTCCGACCTCGGATCCAGTGAGTCGCTTCCTCGGGCGCATCTTTACGCGGGGAGCCGTGCCAGCCCCCGGATAGATTTCCCGCACTTCTGCATAATCGCTTTCCTGACGTGCAGGCTGGGCGCCGCCGAGTCTGTTTTGGTTCAGGGACATGGTATTCCTTTCTGATTTACCGGCGGTGTTGCCGGCTACTCCGACTGTCCCGTCTGCCGGACCGGACGATAAGTGCTGCGTTGACCTAAGTGGAAAACCAGCGCCCGCTCCGCCGTGTGGAGGAAAAGTGCCCGGCTCAGGGACTTTCACACTCACGATCCCGAGGGCACCAGGGCGAGCAGGACCGGGACCACGCCCAGACAGACAAACGCCGGGAGTGAGCAGAGGCCCAAAGGAATCACCAGCTTGACGCTGAGGGACGCGGCGCGCCTTTCCGCCGACCGGAACCGTTCACGACGCATCCTGGCAGCCTGGGCGTACAGAATCGCGGACGAGGGCGCTCCAGTCAGCGCGGCGAACCCCAGGGCGTCGCGCAATGCGACTACCTCAGCGGCGTGCCCCTCGGAACTCCGCCAAGCGGTTTCCCAATCGGCTCCAATGGCCAGCGCGGCCACCACAGGCCTCAAAGAAGTGCGATACGAGGGTGAGGCAGCAGCCGCGACGAGCTCCAGGGAACGGCCGATGCCACATCCGGCATCCAGCATCGCGGCGACCAACTCGAGCATCACTGCCGGATCCCGCAGACCGGCTTCTTGGCCGGCCGGACCCGACCTCGCCGCGTCGCCGGGAGACGTGGCGTCGTCCAGCAGCACGCCGACCTTGGCCAGCAGCCGCTTCCGCATGCGTGAGCGGCCGGACAGTGCGAGTGCCGCCGCCAACGCCAACAACGATGCAATCACGGCCGCGGACACTGTCGGCTCCGTCATATCGTTGCCGCCCTCACGCCACGGGTCCGGTTCTGCCGCCCCGGTTCACTTCCATTGAGCGTCACGCCACTGCCGCTCCGGCAGCCGCCCGCACCAGCCTTGCAGACCAGATCCGGCCGGCAACGGTTAACAGGATCCCGGCGACAAGGGCGGCGACACCGAGCGGCGTCCCGACGAGCATTGCCAGTGGGTCCACGCCCAGGCAGATTCCCAGCCCGAGTCCGAGCAGGGGCAGCCACGTCAGTAGCGTGACTGTCGCCTTAGGCCCCGCGAGCGCGGTTTGACGTGCTGCCTCGGCGTCGTCCTCTACTTCCAGCTGCGCCGCGAACCGGGTCAGGACGTCCGCCAGGGGGCAACCGCTAGCCTCTGCGATATCGAAGCAGGCGGCAAGCTCCGCCCAGATCCGCGGTTCGTGGCCGGTCGTTCTCTGGCCTGACGACCGGGCGGCGAGCCGTATTGCTTCGGCCACCGGGGCGCCCCGCAGTGCCGCCCCGCGGGCGGCCGCCAGAATCGCCGCCGATGCGGTGCTGAGCCGCGGGCCATCGGGCGTGCCCACGGCCGCGCCGGCTCCGGCATGCACCAGCCACAGTTCGTCCCAGAGCCGGGACGGTGTCCGGCCGCCCTTCAGCAGGGCTGCAAGCTGCTGGACCACCACGGTGAGCGGCACGGCCGTGTCCTTGCCGCGCTTGGCGCCGAGGCGCCCGCGCAATGAAGAATGCCTGCGGTTCAAACCGCCGCCGGTGCCCCCGCCGCCGGTTCCGGGACCGGATGTCCGGTGAACGCTGCCCCGTCTGAAGGCGCTGCGCACCCGGCGGCTTACGCCGCGCGGCGGCCGCAGGATCAACCACAGCGCCATGGCCAGCGCCACCACGAGAAGGGCGGTCATCCCGCGGCTCCGCCGGAAAGCTGCGGCCTGGAGAGAGCAGGATCCAAGCCAAGCCGCCCGGCCAGCGTCTCCCATGCCGGGCCAGCGACCAACTGCCCGCCCACGTCCTCCAGGGCGGCGGAAACGCCAAGCGTCCCGGCAGTCTGCTGCAGCAGTCCGACGCAGGCCACGTGCCGTCCTTCCCGGCGCCGGGCGACATGGACGACAACGTCCAAGGCACTGGCAACCTGGAGCCGCACGGCATCCTGCCCCAGCCCCGCCAGGGCGCCCAAAGCCGTGAGGCGGGCAGGCACGGCACTGGCGGTATTGGCGTGGATCGTCCCGCCACCGCCGGTGTGGCCCGTGTTCATGGCCGTCAGGAGTTCGCGCACTTCAGCGCCGCGGCATTCCCCCACTACCAGCCGGTCGGGCCTCATCCTCAAGGCCTGGCGCACCAGCTCGCCCAGATCCACGGTGCCGCCTCCTTCCAGGTTGCCGTGCCGCGATTCAAGGGCGACGACGTGCGGGTGCACCGGGTTCAGCTCCGAGGCGTCCTCGATCAGGACCAGCCGCTCCCCGGGATGGCACAGCCCAAGCAGGGTGGACAGCAGAGTGGTTTTTCCCGACCCGGTGGCCCCGCTGATCAGGAAGCTCAGCCGATGGTCCACCATGCGCTCCAGCACGGACTGGACCAGCCGGCCGAACATCCCGCCGGCCCTGAGTTCGTCCATGGAGAAAACCTGCTCGCGGCGGATGCGGACGCTCAGCAGGGTTCCGGCAGTGGAAATGGGAGGCAGGACCGCATGGACCCGGTAGCCGCCGTCGAGCCCGTACATCGACACAGGGAGAACCGTCATCGAGGCGGCGTCCGCCTGCGGCCACGAGCCGCGACGCGAGCGCCCGGAGCTGCGTCTCCCCGGCAAAGGCCACCGGCGCCCTTTCAATCCCCCGGCCGCGGTCCAGCCATACGGAGTCCGGCGCATTGACGAAGATGTCCGTGACCGAAGGATCCCTGACAAGCTGCTGAAGCGGCCCCAGACCGTTAAGTTCAGCACTGATGCGCTCAACAGCCGCAAGGGACCCGGCGGTGCCGAGCAGTTTTCCGGTGGCCTGCACGGCGGCTGCCACCCGTGAGGGCGTCACCGGCCCGGGATCCGCCATGACAGATTCCCGCACACTCTCGAGGAGTCCGGAATCCAACGCTCTGGATGTGCGCCGCCGACCGCTGCCGTCCGTGGGTACCGGTCTGCCGACGGACGGCCCGGGACCGAACCGGGGACCTCGCCCCGGGGCGTCCGAGTGCGCGCTCACTGCGCATCTCCTGCCGGCAGCCCACCGTCGAGCAGCTCGAGGACGGAGGCGGCGAACCGGCGTACGCTCCGCCGCTTACCCTGTTCCAGCAGGCGGCCGAGCTCAGCCGCCCCGGCAGTGCCGCGCACTTCGGGCATAACTCCGTGCAGCGGGAGGCCCACGGACTCCGCAATCAACGTCCCGTCCAGGGCGGCACCTGCCCTGCCCCGGATGACCAGCGCCGAATCCACGGGCGGAAGCTCCTGAAGCAGCCGGGCGGACGCCACAGCCGCCTTCAATTGGGCAGGAACCACCACGAGCAGGCGGTCGCAGTCCCAGGCAAACGTCCGCAGCGGTTCGACGTTGCGGCCGATGTCGACGACGACAAGCTCGTAGCCCCGCCGCGCGGCATCGAGCACGCCGCCGACGGTGGCGGCGTCCACGGCGGGTGGCCGTTCCCGGCTTCCCGGCCAGGACAGGAACGAGAAGCCGCCCGCGACGGGTAAGGCGTCCGCGAGCTGCCCGGGATCGATGCTGCCGCTCGCGTCAGCCAGGTCCGGCCAGCGCAGTCCCGGCGATTCTTCTGCCGCCAGGGCTAGCTCGAGTCCGCCTCCCCAGGGGTCGGCATCCACGAGCAGGACCCGCGCGCCAAGGCCCGCGGCCGCCTGCGCAATCCAGATGGCGGCGGTAGTGGCACCTGCACCACCGCAGCCGCCGGTGACGCCCAGCACCAGGCCGCCCGCCTCCGGTGAGCGTGAGCGGCTCAGGTATTCTGCCAGCCACGCTGCGGCATCGGGCAGCACGGCCACCCGCTGCGCTCCAATGGCCGCCGCCAAATGCCAAAGGCTGTCCCCCTCGCCGCTGAGACCCACCAAGACCGCAGGTGCCCGACGGCGCGGGGGCAGCTCACGGATGTCGCTTCCGACCAGGACTGCCGCCGCCGAATCCCAGTATGGCGCGGCCTCCGAGACATCGGCGACAACGCGCAGCAGCCCGCCGGCCGCGGCCACTATCCGTTCCACCTCGCCTTGGAGAAAATCAAAGCCCGTCACCAGCAGCACCTCGTCGGTATCCGCGGGGAGCCACGCGCCCGGTCCCGGCTCAGGCGGCCGCAACGGCGCGGCCCGCAGCGGAGTCTCTGGCCCGGGAAAGCGGACTGCGGCCCCGCTGGGCGCCGAAAGCCGCACGGTGGCCGGATCCGGGAGCAGTCCCGCCGGCCGGTCCGTGCCCGCCGCCGAGAGCGCCCCATCCGGTACTGACGGAGTTGCCTGGTTGCGTGCATGATGCCTGCTCATGGAACAACTCTTGCGGGAACGGGTCCCGCCCGGCAGTCACAGACGGCGCTATGTGGACAAACCCCACAGGCTGCCGTCATGTGGAGGAGATGCTGCGCCGGCACGTAAACAGGCCCCCCGGCAGCCACCCGGCACAGGGCGGCGTCAAATCAGGGGACAATAAAACCATGTTTCTGTTGCTGGCTGCCCACCCCGACGGCGCGGCCCTGCAGGAGCTCACAGCCGATGGCCTGCCGAGCCCGCGCAATCCCCATCCGCGGATCATCAGCCGCACGGCCGCGACCGCTGTCCCCGAAAACCTCGGAGGAAATTCCGTCATAGCCGGACTTCCCGCCGTCGTGCGTGAACTCGAACAGCGGCGGCCGCGCTGGATCTGGCACCGGACGCAGGACTGGTATCCGGCGTTGCTGGAGGCGGGCGTGGAGCTGGAGCGGTGCTACGACCTCTCACTGAGCGGGGCGATCCTGGCGCATTCGGAGTTCACGGCCCATACGCCCTACGCGCTCCGCGCGGAGAAGATGACGCAGGACGACGACCTCCAGCAGCCCCCGCGGGTGCTTCAGCCGCCCCCGCCGCCCGCCGATCAGGGTGCCCTCTTCGAGGATCCGGGTGTGCAGTCTGAATTGCGGCCAGCCCTCGACGAACTGCGCGCCGAGTACGCCGCGCAGCAGGAAGCCCTGGCCGACGCCGGCACGGACGGCAACCGCAGGCAGCGCCTCCAGCTGCTGCTCGCCGCCGAGTCTGCGGGCGCCATGATCGCAGCCGAGATGCAGCACGCAGGCGTGCCTTGGCGCGAAGAGCTGCACGAACAGATCCTCGCCGACCATCTGGGTCCCCGCCCGCCCGCAGGCCACCGCCCCGCCAAGCTGGAGGCGCTCACCACCGAACTCCGCCGGCTGCTGCACTCCCCCGCGTTGAACCCGGATTCCCCGCAGGAGCTGATGCGTGCCCTCCACCGGAACGGCATCGAGGTGAAGTCCACGCGGCAGTGGGAACTGAAGGAGTCCACCCACCCTGCCATTGAACCGCTGCTGGCTTATAAGAAGCTCTCGCGGCTGCATACGGCAAACGGCTGGACGTGGCTGGACGCCTGGGTCAGGAACGGCCGTTTCCAGCCGGAATACGTCGTGGGCGGCGTGGTATCCGGCCGGTGGGCGTCGCGCGGGGGCGGCGCGCTGCAGATTCCGCGCCAGATCCGCGGCGCGGTTCACGCCGACCCGGGGCACAAGCTGATCGTCGCGGACGCGTCCCAGCTGGAACCGCGCGTGCTCGTGGCGCTCGCGCAGGATTCCACGATGGCGGAGGCCGCCCGGGACCAGGACCTTTATGCGGGCATTGCCGCCAAGGGATTCGGCGGCGACCGCGCCAAGGCCAAGATGGCCCTGCTCGGTGCCATGTACGGCGCCACATCGGGCGAAGCAGGCCGGCTGATGCCGCAGCTGGCACGCACCTATCCGCGCGCCGTCGGCTTCGTGGAGCAGGCCGCCCGCGCGGGCGAGGCGGGCAAGACTGTCACCTCCCGGCTCGGCCGCAGCAGCCCGCCGCCCTCCGAGCAATGGTTCCGAAGCCAGCAGTCCACCTCGGCGGAGGAGCAGCGCCGCGCCGACTCGATAGCCCGCTCACGCGGCCGCTTCACCCGCAACTTCGTAGTGCAGGGTTCCGCGGCCGACTGGGCCGCCTGTTGGCTTGCGGAATTACGACGCCGGCTGCGCGGCCTGCGTGCCGACGGTTCGGTTTCCGGTGAGCTCGTCTTCTTCCTCCACGACGAAGTCATGGTGCACGCCCCGGACGGTGCGGTCGAAAGCTGCATCCGTGCCATCGAAGATGCCGCCAACGCCGCGAAGGAGCTGCTCTTCGGACGGATTCCGGTGGAGTTCCCGGTCAGTGTGGCGGTGGTGGACTCGTACGACAAGGCGAAGTAGCCCACCCCCAAGGCAGAAGGCGGAAGGCGGAGAGTAGCCCGTGGACGGCGGGAACGAAAGTCACATGCCTGCACACCGAAACCCCCCGTTTCAGTAAGTAACTTACCCGCTGGTAGTTCGCGCCAGTGCGGCGCATCACACTACCCTCGAAGGTAACCGGGCAGTGGCAGTTAGTTGGCCCGGCAGGTGCAACGAAGCATTATCAGGGGGGTCCGGCCGATGGCGGGCAGATTTGAAGTACACCAGGACGACGAGAAGTTCTACAGGTTTCGGCTCAAAGACGGGGACGGCAACCTGGTGGCAGAGTCGCCGCGGTTCAAGAACCTGTCCGGCGTCATCGCGGGCATAGATGCCCTGCGGGAGAGTGCCGCAACGGGAATTGTCGTGGACCTGCGGAAGCCGCAGCACTCGAGCTAGCCAGCCGGATTTGCTACACCTTCAGGGGGTGCAGCCGTGTGCGGTCCCAAGGGACCGACCATCCCAGTTGGTCAAAGAGCTCATTCAGGATCATTCCCGTGAAGCCCCACACCACAACGTCCCGCACGGTGAACGCCGGGCTCTGGAACGTCCGGTTCATCCTCGTGACAGTGGCCATGGCCCGGTTTTCGGGATCCAGCAGATCCCGGACCGGAACGCGGAAGACCTGGGCGGACTCACCGTAGTCAACCACACGCACCGGGGACGGTGAGGCCCACCAGCCCAGCACGGGCGTCACCAGGTAGTTGCCGCGCGGCAGCGCCAGTTCTGGCAAGGCGCCGAGCACCTCTACACCCTTGGGGTCCACGCCCGTCTCCTCCTGCGCCTCGCGGAGGGCCGCGGCAACAGGCGATTCGTCGGGATCGATGCCGCCGCCGGGAAAGGCCACCTGACCGGGATGATCGTCCAGCGTATGTGCCCGTTCAAGGAGCAGGACGTCAAGGTCGGCCGCCGCCAGCGGTTTACCCGATTCCGCCGGAACGTCATCGAGGGCGCCGAACAGGATCAGCACGGCGGCCTTGCGGGCCTCCGAGGGATCGACGGTCAGCTTCTGCCAGTACGGATTCCGGGGAGGCCCAGTCCCCGCACTGATCGATTCCACGAGGTTTACCAAGTCCCGGCGCGCGGTCACGGTGACCTCCGCTGGGAATCCATGCGGATCTCCGCGGCACGGTGGGTTTCCGCGAGGAGCCTGCCAAGGAGCTCTTCGTTTCCCGGTGCAAGCTCATATTTGAGGAGCTTCACGGCCTTCGCCGGATCTGTCTCACCCATGCCGAAGGCGGGACACCAGTTCGCCACGGCGCAGGCCCCGCAGGCGGGCTTCCGTGAGTGGCAGACTCGCCGGCCGTGGAAGACCACGCGGTGCGACAGCATGGTCCAGTCCTTGGGCTCAAACAGCTCGGCAACGTCCGACTCGATGCGGACGGGATCGTCGGAATCGGTCCAGCCGAAACGGCGCGCGAGCCGCCCAAAGTGTGTGTCCACGGTAATGCCCGGAACACCAAAGGCGTTGCCGAGCACCACGTTTGCTGTCTTCCGTCCGACGCCGGGGAGTGTCACCAGATCCTCGAGCCGGCCGGGCACCACGCCGTCGAATTCATCCACCAGCCGGGTCGCCAGCGCCATGAGATTCTTCGCCTTGGCCCGGAAGAACCCGGTCGGCTTGATGATCGCCTCAAGCTCCGAAGAGTCTGCCTCGGCCATGCTGCGCGCATCCGGGTATCGGGCGAAGAGCAGCGGCGTGATGAGGTTGACCGTCACATCGGTGGTCTGCGCAGAGAGCACTGTGGCGACGAGCAACTCAAAAGGGGACCGGAAATCGAGCTCGGCATGGGCGTAGGGGTACTGCTCGGCGAGCGCGCGATTGATTCGCCGCGCCCGCCGCTTCAGTGCCAGCGTCGATTCACCGGACAGCCGCCCGGCACCGCCGGAGGGGCCGGAGGCGGATGTCCCGGCAGCCACACGAGCAGCAGCCAGACCATCGACAGCCGGGGCATCCGCCGGCGGACCCGCCTGGCCGGGCGGGCCGCTCCGCGGGGTACTGCGCCGGGGCGTGCGGGAGGTGGCCATGGGGGGCGTGTTAGCCGCGCTCGATGTTGCTGAGGTCGCGCAGAACGCCCACCCGGCCGTCCGTGTGCTGCACCAGGAATTCGTCGCCCCGGTCCTCCAGCGCCAGCACCCAGCCGCCCGGTTCGATGCCGAAGAGCGGTGCCCCCGTGCGCTCGTCCACGGCCGTGCGGTGCTGTGCCACAGCGAACCAGAAAGCCTCGTGGACAGGCTGCTGCTCCGACTCATCCGGACGGCTGGCGGGATCCACAGTGGCGCCGATCGGTTCCTGGGACCTCACCGGCTCCTGTACCTTCACCTGGGGATGCACGGCGGTGGCGGGAGTCGCAGAGGCCGCACGTACCTCATCAACGGGCGCAGCCGCACGTGCCTCATCAGCCGGTGCCACAGCACCGGCGACGGGAACGCCGTCCAGCTGGGTCTCATCGGGAGACGCAACGGCCGGCTTCGTGACTGCGTGCGCTTGGGTTGCGGAATCGGTGGCGGAAGGCACGACGGCGGCGGCTTCAGTTGCCGGGGACGCTGCCGCTGAACTGGATGCGGACCACGAACCGGCAGACGCAGCCCCCGCTGCCGGGCTGCCGGTCCCGGGCACTGCCGCGCCCGAAGAGCCGGCTACGCCCGCGGCGCCCGCCGTCCCGGCAGCGGCAGCCGGGCTGCCGAAAGTTCCGCCACCGGAAGTCTGGCCGGCAGCGTACTGTCCGGCCGCCGTCGGACTCTGCAGTGCCGGCTTGGCATCTGCAGGCTTGGCATCAGCAGGTTTGGCAGGCTTGGGGGCCTTGGCTGGCTTGGGCTTCCGCACGGGAACAGCAGATTCCCGCGCCATGACATGGGCAGGCACTTCGGCGCGGTCCAGGAAGTCGCCGGCGAAGAAGGGAATGAAGCGGGCCAGTACCGTGGCGGCGAGCAGCACCAGAGAACCGATCAGGGCCATCAGCAGCACCGGCGTGAAGCCGACCGCGGCGGACAGGAAGAAGAACGCAACGGCAAAGGAAGCCACCACGGAACCGAACTGGTCCACGGACAGTGAGCCGATCCGCACCTTCGTCTCCGGGGCAAGGCGGCGGGCGACGAACAGCGCCGCCACAATCAGCGGAAGGACGATTCCCAGACCGAGGAAGAACAGGCTGCCCAGGTTCCACAGGTTGTATCTGGCGGAGAACATGGGAATCAGTGATGCCACGAAAAGAACCAGTGTGGCCGCAAAGACGGTCACGTCGCGGACGGTGAACGGGCCGGCAACGGCCTCGTTCCGGATTCCCGTGCGCTTGTCCGTCGCGGCGTCCGAGGTGCGAGAAGTGTTGTCAGCAGCGGCGCCGGCCTTCGGGGTCACCGCGTGACTGCCGGACACGGCACCATGGGCCGCGCCTGGGGTCTCGTCCCGCGCTGCGTCCTTAGGTCCGGCTCCGCTGTTCCGGGACGGATCTTCCGAGGCTGAGCCCGGAACGCCGTGGTCGCGCTGGGCTGGACCCGGCTGGGCCAGGCCCGGCTGGTCGTGGCTTGGCTGATTCATACTGTTCTCCTTAGCGTGGCGGCACCCGAACGACTGTCCAATTCAGGGCGACACCTAATGGCCGGCGGACCGGACCCCTGCGGGTCAGGCTGCCTCCGGCCTATGTCACGAGTCCCTCTCAGCCTAGCCAAGTGCATGCATGATCACTAGCTGACCGGCCGCGGCAGGGGCCCGGCATGGTGCCGGCAAGGTGCCGGCACCATGCCCGCACGATCCCCGCACACTCCCCGCACAATTCCCGCACCCTCCCTCCGGGGCAGACCATTCGTCGCTTAATCCGCACCGCTCGCTGTTCACTATGTGACGCTGGACACGCCGCAATGCCGGAAGCGATAGGCTGTTTTCCGGAACAGCTCTTTGCGGTATGTCCGTGATGGGCCGGCCCCGAGGACGCCGCTGCGCGCCCGGGTGGCGGCCAGTCAGGGGCCGCCCGCGCAGCAAAGATCGATGAATGATGAGGTTCACCATGTCCCAAGACACTCCCGGCTCGACGGCCACTGCCGCCAACATCACCCAGCAGGGCGACGCTCTTGAAAACCTGCTGCATGAGAACCGCAAGTTTGCCCCCTCGGAGGACTTCGCCGCGAACGCCGTGGTTGGTGCGGAGGTTTACGCTGAGGCCGACGCCGACCGCCCCGCGTTTTGGGCCAAGCAGGCCCGCGAGCTGCTGACGTGGGACAAGGACTTCACGCAGGCTTTGGACTGGTCCGACGCGCCGTTCGCGAAGTGGTTCGTCGGCGGCGAGGTCAATGCCGCGTACAACGCGCTGGACCGCCACGTCGAGAACGGACTCGGGGACCGGGTGGCCATCTACTTCGAGGGCGAGCCCGGGGATTCCCGCGCCTACACCTACGCGGAGCTGACCGAGGAGGTCAAGAAAGCCGCGAACGCCTTCGAATCCCTGGGCGTTTCCAAGGGCGACCGCGTCGCCGTGTACCTGCCCATGATCCCCGAGGCCGTGATCACCCTGCTGGCCTGCGCCCGGATCGGCGCGGTGCACTCGGTGGTGTTCGGCGGCTTCTCCGCAGACGCGCTGCGCTCCCGCATCGAGGACGCCGAGGCCAAGCTCGTGGTCACCGCCGACGGCACCTACCGGCGCGGCAAGCCGAGCGCCCTGAAGCCCGCGGTGGACGAGGCCTTGTCCCTTGAGGGAAGCGGAGCCGGGCACAGCGTGCAGAACGTCGTGGTGGTCAAGCGCAACGGCCAGGACGTGGACTGGCACGAAGGACGCGACCACTGGTGGGCCGACACCGTGGGAGCAGCGTCCGCCGAGCACACCGCCGTCGGGCACGACTCCGAACACCCGCTGTTCATCCTCTACACCTCCGGCACCACCGGAAAGCCCAAGGGCATCCTGCACACCACCGGCGGCTACCTCACCCAGACCGCCTACACCCACAAGGCGGTCTTCGACCTGCATCCGGAAACGGACGTCTACTGGTGCACGGCCGACGTCGGCTGGGTCACCGGGCACTCCTATGTCGCCTACGCGCCGCTCATCAACGGCGCCACACAGGTCATGTACGAGGGCACCCCAGATTCCCCGCACCAGGGCCGCTGGTGGGAGATCGTGCAGAAATACAAGGTCTCCATCCTGTACACGGCGCCCACCGCGATCCGGACCTTCATGAAGTGGGGCCGGGACATCCCGGACAAGTACGACCTCTCCTCCATCCGGGTCCTGGGCTCCGTGGGCGAACCCATCAACCCCGAAGCCTGGATGTGGTACCGCGACGTCATCGGCAACAGCGGCGGCAAGAAGAACCCCGCCCCGATCGTGGACACCTGGTGGCAGACCGAAACCGGGGCGCAGATGATCGCCCCGCTGCCCGGCGTCACCGCCACCAAACCCGGCTCCGCGCAGGTGCCGCTGCCCGGCATCGCCGTGGACGTCGTCGACGAGAACGGCACCTCTGTCCCCAACGGCCACGGCGGCTTCCTGGTGATCCGCGAACCCTGGCCGGCCATGCTCCGCGGCATCTGGGGCGACCCGGAACGGTTCAAGGACACCTACTGGTCCCGCTTCGAGACTATGTACTTCGCCGGCGACGGCGCCAAGAAAGACGAGGACGGCGACGTCTGGCTCCTCGGCCGGGTGGACGACGTCATGAACATCTCCGGACACCGGCTTTCCACCACCGAAATCGAATCCGCCCTGGTCTCCCACCCGGCCGTGGCGGAAGCCGCCGTCGTCGGCGCAACCGACGAAACCACCGGCCAGGCCGTCGTCGCGTTCGTGATCCTGCGCGGAGACGCTGTGGACTCCGGCGACGAAATCATCCAGGACCTCCGCAACCACGTCGGCAAGGAAATCGGCCCGATCGCCAAACCCAAGACCGTCCTTGTGGTCCCCGAACTGCCCAAGACCCGCTCCGGCAAAATCATGCGCCGCCTGCTCAAGGACGTCGCTGAAGGCCGCGAAGCCGGAGACGCCACCACCCTGGCCGACAACACCGTCATGGCACAGATTGCGGCCTCACTGAAGAAGTAGTCGCAAGTCGCTCCGGGCTGGGCCCGTCCGGTATCACCGGGCGGGCCCAACTTCATGCCCCGGCGGGCAGCCGCCGTCGAAAGTGTTGTTTTTCGGTCGTTCCTGTTCTCTTTTGCGAGGAGTACGCGATGATGGGCAGTATGAGGGCCGTCCGCGGCCTTGCCGCTTGAAAGGATCCTGATGCTTCCCGCCGCCCGCCACCAGTCCATAGTGGACGCCGTCCAGCGCGAGCGGGTGGTCCGCGTCTCCGACCTCGCGCAGCAGCTGGGCGTGTCCCTGATGACGGTGCGCCGCGACATTGAGATGCTGGAGGAAAGCGGCCAAGTGGAGCGGATCCACGGGGGCGCCAAGCTGCCCGGCGACGCCAGCACGCACGAGCCTGGGTTCGAGCTGAAGTCCACCCAGCTGACCGCGCAGAAGCGGGCCATTGCCGTCGAAGCCGCCACGCTGGTGCACGAGGGCATGGCAGTGGCGCTGAGTGCCGGCACCACTACCTGGGCACTGGCCAAGGAACTGGTAAACGGGCCTCGCATCACCGCGGTGACCAACTCGGTGAGGATCGCCGACCTGTTCCACCACGCCTCGGCGTCCGGACCGGGGCGCAACGCTTCCACGGTGATCCTCATCGGCGGCGAGCGCACGCCGTCGGACGCCCTCGTGGGACCCATCGCAACGGCGGCACTGCGGCAGCTGCACCTGGACCTGCTGTTCCTCGGCGTGCACGGCATGGACGAGGAGGCCGGCTACACCACGCCGAACCTTTTGGAGGCCGAAACCAACCGCGCCTTCGTGGCGGCCTCCCGCAGGGTGGTTGTCCTCGCGGACCACACCAAGTGGGGCACCCAGGGCATCAGCACGATCGCGAATCTTGAGGACGCCGATGAGGTTATCAGCGATGCCGGCCTATCCCCCGAGGCCCAGCGAATCCTCCGGGACCGGGTGGGACGGCTCCGCCTGGCGTAGCGCGGCCGGCCTCAGCGGCAACCGCAGGATTGCCTGACCAGCAGGCGCGTCGGGAAGACACGGTGCCGCGCAGGTTCGCCGCGGTCGGCACCCACCAGGGCGCGCACTGCGGCTTCCGCCATGTCGCGCACCGGCTGCTCCACGGTGGTCAGGGGAGGCCACGAGTACTCGGCCTCAACCGCACCGTCGAAGGATGCCAGCGCCATGTCGCCGGGCACTGACAGCCCGGCTTCGTGGAGGGCCCGAAGAATGCCGATCGCCTGCATGTCCGAGCTGGCAAAGATGGCGGTGGGCCGGTTTGCCGATGCGAGCAGGCGCTGGCCTGCCGCATAGCCCCCTACCCGGGTAAATGCACTGCGCGCGATCGGCCCTTCGGCCAGGCCGGCGTCCTTGAGCGCCTGCAGCCAGCCGTCCTCACGGGCGTCCCCTTCATTTCCGGTAGTGGTACCCATGGCCAGGCCGATATTGGTGTGGCCATGCCAGACCAGGTGCTCGACGGCCTTGCGGGCTCCTTCGGCCAGGTCCACACCGACGGTGGTGAAACCTGCGGCCCTCTCGCTGTGGCTCAGCAGGACGGACGGTATCTCAGCTGCCTCAAGGTCGGTCAGATCCGGATCAAGCAGGACACTCGCCAGCACCACGCCGTCCACCTGCCTGGCGGCGAGGTTGCGGATATTCCGCCGCTCCTTGGCAAGGTTGCCGTCCGAATTGGTCAGGAACAAGGCGAAGCCCAGCTCCGCCGCCGCGTCCTCCACCGCGTGGGCAAGCAGCGAGAAGAACGGGTTGCTGTTGTCCGGAATGATCAGGCCGATGGTCTCGGTCGAGCCCAGCTTCAGCGCGCGGGCCGCGGCGTTGGGCCGGTAGCCGAGAAGGCGGATCGCGTCCTGGACTTTGGCTTCGGTGGCCGGCGCAACTTTCTTGGGCCCGCCGTTAACCACGTAACTGACGACGGCGGTGCTCACCCCGGCATACCGGGCAACATCCTTGCGGGTCACCTGGGTACGCGGGGCGGGCACTGCAGGACTGGTCATAGTGTCTATGCTAACTACAGCGACACGGGGGCATCGCCAAAGTCCCGGATGGGCAGGCGTTCACCATGGCGCCGGGCGGACTCGTGCGCCACGATGCCCGGCAGTGTGAACCGTGCCGCGGTCCAGGCATTCACCGGCGGGAGCGTCCGGGTGTTGACGGCGGTGACAAAGTCGTCAACCAGGAAATGGTGGCTGCCTTCGTGCCCGTTGGGAGCGCCGCGGAACTCCTCCGGCAGCCGGTCGCTGTCATGCACGGGGGCCAGCCCGGACACGAAGGCGTCCCGCAGCTCGGGGGCCACGTTGGCCAGCGAGGGGTCGTCCAGGGCCATGCTTGGCCGGGACTCCATCTGCTCGGAGATGTCATGCACGTTGGCCTTGTCCTGCCACACCGTCACCTTGGCCAGCTGCTCGAAGCTGGCCTCCGTGCCGAAGAACCGGAAGCGGGACTCCCGGATGTGGGACGGGTAGCCGACGCGGCGCATCTCGTTGGTGCGCATCACGCCGCCGTCGTTCAGTTCGAACAGCGCCGTGGCGTTGGAGAAGTCGTTGCCGAACATGCTCACGTCCTTGTCAAACACCCCGTCCTGGCGGTCGTCCTTGACGCCCACACAGCTGACGCTGACGGCATGGGCGGCAGGCAGCGCTCCCAGAACGCCGCCGATGGCGTGCGTCGGATACAGCATGGGCGGGTAGCTCGCGGTCTCCTTCCAGCGGTCTCCCCCGCTGTACTGGTAGGCGTCGTAAAAGCCGAGATCCATGTCGTGGACATAGTCCCCCTCGGTGTAGAAAACCCGGCCGAACTTCCCCGCCTCGTGCTGGTTGCGGGCGTAGACCGTGGCAGGGTTGTAGTAGCTGGTTTCACCCATCATGTAGACGTTCCGGGTTTCCCGGACGGCCTCGATGATACGGGCGATTTCCTCCTCGGAAATGGCCATCGGCACAGCGGAGTAGACGTGCTTGCCCGCACGGAGCGCGCGCTCCACCAGGGGGCCGTGGGTCCACCGCTGCGTGAAGATGGCGACGGCGTCGACGTCGGAGGCCAGCAGATCCTCGAAGCTGCTCTTGGCGCCGGCCAGGTCGAAGCGCTCGACTGCCTCGGCCGCCCGCTCCGCCCGTTCGTCGACGACGAAGACCTCACTGACACCGGGATGCAGGTTGAACAGATGGGCAAACTGGCCGCCGAATTGGCCTACGCCTACTACTCCTATGGAAAACGTCATTGTCAGGTGCCTCCCGTGATTCTGATTTCTCGCGGCCGGCCGGGCACGCTGGGCCTCGGTACGGTTTCGCACAGTCTTTCACCGCAATCTACTCGAGTCAACGTCTGCAACGTTGCAGAGAAAATTTCCTGAAAATCTCTGGAAATTAACTTGTTGGCAGATATCTACTCGTGTAGATTCAGTAGCGATTGTTAGTCACATCACACACTCAGGAAGGGTCGACGATGACCACCCTTACCAAGAATCCGCCCGCCGCAGCGCACAAGGCGCCGCAGCGTTTCAACCGGGGCCGTGGCATGGCAAAACTGGGCGACCTCAGGATCGCAATGCTGTTCATCTTCCCGGCGATGATCGGCTTCATTGCCTTTTGCCTGGTCCCGACCATCCGGGGCGTCTACCTGAGCTTCACCGAGTACAGCGTGCTGGGCGAACCGGAGTGGATCGGCATCAAGAACTACACCGCAATTTTTGCCGACGAGCTCTTCTGGAACGCGATGGCGGTGACAGTGCAGTACGTCGGCATCAACATCGGCCTGCAGACCGTCATCGCGCTTGGCCTGGCGCTGCTCATGCACCGGGTGGCAAAGTCAACGCTTATCCGCGGCGCTCTGCTGCTCCCGTTCCTCGTGGCCAACGTGATCGTCGCCCTGCTGTGGTTCTGGATGCTCGACTACCAGCTGGGCATCGTCAACGAAGTCATCAGCTGGCTGGGGCTCCCACGCATCGCTTTCTTCGGCAGTGAACAGTGGGCCATCCCCACGATTGCCTTCGTCAACGTGTGGCGCCACATGGGCTACACGGCACTGCTCATCTTCGCCGGGCTGCAGGCCATCCCCAACCATGTCTACGAGGTGGCTTCCCTGGACGGCGCTTCGCCCACCAGGACGTTCTGGTCCATCACCATGCCGCTCCTGCGCCCGGTCCTGGCACTGGTTCTGGTAGTCACCGTCATCGGTTCCTTCCAGGTCTTCGACACGGTAGCGGTAACCACCGGCGGCGGGCCTGTCAACGCCTCACGCGTCATCCAGATGTACATCTACCAAAAAGCCTTCGGCGAATCCGACTTCGGGTACGCCTCAGCCCTGTCCGTCATTCTCTTCGTGATCCTCGCCCTGGTGGCCTTCTTCCAAATGAAGTTCCTCAAGGGCAACGAATCGGATCTGGACTAAGGAACCCCCGCCATGACCACTCAGACAATCACCCGCAAACCCCTCAACTGGCGACTCATCGGCGCCTGGGCCCTCGTGGCCCTCGCGCTGGCCGTCACCATCCTCCCGTTCCTCTGGATGCTCCGCACGGCCCTCTCCAGCAACGCCTCGCTCGCCTCCAACTCGACGAATCTCCTTCCCGCTGACTTCTCCTGGGGCGCATTCAAGCGCGTCTTCGGGATGCAGACCGCAGAAGAGGCCATCGCAGAAGGCGGCTCCGGGGCCAACATCGACTTCTGGATGTACCTGCGCAACTCGATTATCTTTTCCACCGTGACAACGGCAGGCCAGGTTTTCTTCAGCGCACTTGCCGCCTACGCCTTCGCCCGGCTCCGCTGGCCCGGACGGGACAAGGTCTTCGGCCTGTTCCTGGCCACCATGATGATTCCGCCGATCTTCACGGCGCTGCCCAACTTCCTCCTCATCAAAAACCTGGGACTGCTGAACACCTTTGCCGGTCTGACGCTGCCTTTCGTGTTCATGTCCGCGTTTGCCATCTTCTTCCTCCGCCAGTTCTTCATCAGCATGTCCCGCGAAGTCGAGGAGGCCGCCATGCTCGACGGCGCCAAGCACCTGCGCATCTTCTTCCAGATCGTGCTGCCGAATGCCGCCGCACCGCTGGCCACCTTGGCGCTGCTGACGTTCATCGGCCAGTGGAACGAATACTTCTGGCCGCTGCTGGTGGGCCAGGAAGAGAACGTCCGCGTCCTCACCGTGGGCCTGAGCGTCTTCAAGTCCCAGTCCCCGCAGGGCGCCCCGGACTGGTCGGGACTCATGGCCGCCACCATCGTTGCGGCAGTGCCAGTCCTCATCCTGTTCATCGCCTTCGGCAAGAAGGTGGTCAACTCCATCGGCTTCTCCGGCATCAAATAGACCCCCAACCCAACCACTAACCGCTTCACACCCACTCCACTCCGGGCAACCCCATGCCCTGTTTCGAAAGGTTCATCATGAAGAAGACCCTCGGCGCCGTCGCTGCCGCCGCAGCCATCGCCATGTCCCTCTCCGCCTGCGGTGGCGGCTCCTCCCCCTCAGCCACCTCCGGCGAGGCGAAGGGTGAAATCAACTACTGGCTGTGGGATGCCAACCAGCTCCCGGCCTACAAGCAGTGCGCCGCCGACTTCACCAAGGCCAACCCTGACATCAAGGTCAAGATCACCCAGCGCGGATGGGGCGACTACTGGACCACCCTGACCAACGGCTTCGTCGCCGGCAACGCGCCCGATGTCTTCACCAACCACCTCTCCAAGTACCCCGAATACGCAGCGAAGAAGCAGCTCCTCGCCCTGGATGAAGCGGTCGAGAAGGACGGCGTCAAGCTGGACATCTACAACGAGGGCCTCGCTGACCTTTGGGTGGGCCAGGACGGCAAGCGTTACGGCCTGCCCAAGGACTGGGACACCGTCGCCATGTTCTACAACAAGAAGCTCGTCAAGGACGCCGGCTACACGGAGGAACAGCTGGCTAACCTCGACTGGAACCCGCAGGACGGCGGCAGCTACGAAAAGGCCATCGCGCACCTCACCGTAGACAAGAGCGGCAAGCGCGGCGACGAGCCAGGCTTCAACAAGAACAACGTTGCCGTCTACGGCCTGGGCCTGGAAAATTCCGGCAATGGCCAGGGCCAGACGCAGTGGAGCTTCCTCACCGGGACCACCGGCTGGACGCACACGGACAAGAACCCGTGGGGCACCAAGTTCAACTACGACGACCCCAAGTTCCAGGAAACCATCAAGTGGTGGGCAGGCCTCGCCGACAAGGGCTACATGCCCAAGCTTGAGACCACCGTCGGCGCGAGCGTTGCAGACGCCTTCGGCGCCGGGAAGGCCGCCATCAACACCAACGGCTCCTGGATGATCGGCCAGTACACCAGCTACAAGGGCATCCAAACCGGCATCGCCCCCACCCCCAAGGGACCGAACGGCAAGCGCGCCAGCATGTTCAATGGCCTGGCCGACTCCATCTGGGCAGGAACCAAGAACCCGGCTGCTTCCGCCAAGTGGGTCGAGTACCTGGCCTCCAGCGCCTGCCAGGACGTCGTAGCCTCCAAGGCCGTTGTCTTCCCGGCCATCAAGAGCTCCTCCGAGAAGGCCGCCGCGGCCTTCAAAACCAAGGGCATCGACGTCAGCGCCTTCACCACGCATGTGAAGGACGGCACCACGTTCCTCTTCCCCATTACCGAAAACGCGGCGAAGGTCGACGGCCTCATGGCGCCGGCGATGGACGCTGTGGTGTCCGGCAAGAAGGACGCCAGCACCCTGGGCGAGGCCACCGAGAAGGTCAACTCCCTCTTCAAGTAGCGATGAAACTGGGCGAGAATCAAAGCCCAGGCATCCACTCAGCACCACCGCTGCGGGGCCGGACCGCGCATCGCGCACCGGCCCCGCAACACCCTTTATAAATGCAGCTTCTTGCTCCTCACGAAAGAGACTTACCTATGGATCCCCTGCACCTCCGTTCCGCCGGCACCAGCCTGGTGGTCAGCTTCAGCAGCGGGGAGGCCGAGGTCATCCACTGGGGTGCCGACCTTGGCAGCGAACTCCCTGACCTGTCGATCCTCACCGAGGCCATCCCCAACTCCGCCATCGACGCCACCGTTCCGGCGGGGCTGCTCCCCCAGGCGTCCTCCAGCTGGCGCGGACGGCCGGCCCTGCGCGGCCACCGGATCGCCGACGGCGTCTCCGGACTCGACTTCTCCGTTCGCCTGCGCGCCCTGCGTGCCACAGGCAACGGCAACTCGGCCAACGTCGTCCAGCAGGATGCGGAAGCCGGCATCACCGTCGAATCCACGCTCACTCTCCACGACGGCGGCCTGCTGGAACTGCGCCACACCGTCACGAACACCGGAACCTCGCCGTTCCAGGTGGACGAACTGGCCACTGTCCTCCCGGTGGCCCCGGACGCCGTCGAGCTTCTCGACCTGACCGGACGCTGGTGCCGGGAACGGCACCCCCAGCGCCGCCCCATCCAGCAGGGTACGTGGGTGCGCACCGGCCGCCACGGCCGCACGGGACACGACTCCTCGCTGCTGTTCGCGGCCGGCACCGCCGGCTTCGGCAACCGCCACGGCCGGGTCTGGGCCACCCACCTGGCGTGGAGCGGCAACCACGAACAGTTCGCGGACACCCTCGCGGACGGGCGCACGATGATCGGCGGCTCCGAACTGCTGGGACCGGCCGAAGTGGTCCTCGAGCCCGGCGCCAGCTACACCACGCCCACGCTCTTCGCCGCCTACTCAGACCGCGGCCTGGACGGCATCAGCGAGGCGTTCTACAGCTGGTTCCGTTCGCGCCCACACCATGTGCTGCCCGCAGCTTCAGCCAATGCCGGAAGCGGAAAGCCGCGTCCCGTAGTGCTGAACACTTGGGAAGCCGTGTACTTCGACCACAACCTGGCCACCCTCATCGAGCTTGCGGACTCGGCCGCCGATCTCGGCGTGGAACGCTTCGTCCTGGACGACGGCTGGTTCCGCGGGCGCCGCGACGATACGGCCGGACTGGGCGACTGGTTCGTGGACGAGACGCTCTGGCCGAACGGCCTGACACCGCTCATCGAGGCCGTGACGTCCCGCGGCATGGAGTTCGGCCTGTGGGTGGAACCCGAGATGATCAACCTCGACTCCGACGTGGCACGCGCACATCCGGACTGGATTGTGGGGCCGGCCGCCGTCTCCCACAAGAACGGCGGACGCCTGCCGCTGGCCTGGCGGAACCAGCACATCATCGACCTGGTGAACCCCGAGGCGTGGCAGTACATCTTTGAGCGGATCGACGCCCTCCTGCGCGAGAACAACATCAGCTACCTGAAGTGGGACCAGAACCGCGACCTCACCGAACACGGGCACGCCGGACGCTCCTCCGTCCACGAGCAAACCCTCGCCGCCTACCGCCTGTTCGACGAACTGCGGAAGGCCCACCCCGGCGTCGAAATTGAAAGCTGCTCTTCCGGCGGGGCACGGGTGGATCTGGGCATCCTCGAGCGCACGGACCGCATCTGGGGTTCGGACTGCAACGACGCGCTGGAGCGGCAGACCATCCAGCGGTGGACCGGCGTCGTGGTGCCGCCCGAACTGGTGGGCGGACACATCGGCCCCACTACGTCGCACACCACCGCCCGCACGCACGACCTGTCCTTCCGCGCCATCACGGCCTTCTTCGGCCACTTCGGCATGGAATGGGACGTCCGGGAGGTCCAGGGCGAGGAGCGCGAGGAACTCAAGCGCTTCATCGGGCTGTACAAGGAACACCGCGGATTGATCCACAGCGGCCGGATGGTCCGGGCTGACGTCCCGGACGATTCGCTGATGCTGCACGGTGTGCTGGCAGGCTCCGTTGCGGGTGCCGCCGGTTCCGTTGAAAGCGGCACGACGGCGGCCCTGTTCGCCTTGGTGAGCACACGCACCTCGTTCTCCGAGCAGCTGGGACGGGTGGCCCTTCCCGGGCTGGAGGCGGCACGTGGCTACCGTGTGGAGGCTATCTTCCCGGAACCAGGGGACGCCGATTACGCGCACACCTTTACGCAGATCCAGCCGCCCGCGTGGCTGGCTTCCGGGGCGGAAGCCAGCGGCCGCTTCCTGGCCGAGGTGGGGCTCCCGATGCCCAGCCTCAACCCGGAGCACGCGCTGCTGCTGAAGGTCACGGCTCTCTAGGCATCCACATGACCGCATCGCAGCCTGACCCGCCGGTCCCCGCTCTCCGGAGCGTTGGGGACGGCGGGGCAGTCCGCGCCCACCCAGAGGAACACACATGAAGATTTTGGTTACAGGCGGCACCGGGTACATCGGTTCCCACACGGTCCTATCCCTGCAGGAGGCCGGGCACGAGGTGGTGGTGATCGACAACCTGGTGAACTCCAGTGAAGAGTCGATGCGCCGGGTAGCCGAGCTGAGCGGGACGGCCCCCGAATTCCACAACGTTGACCTCCTGAACGAAGCCGCAGTGGAACGGGTTTTTGCTGCCGGCGGAATCAACGCCGTCATCCACTTCGCCGGTCTGAAGGCCGTAGGGGAATCCGTCCGCGAACCCCTCAGCTACTACTACAACAACCTGGTGGGCACCCTCAACCTCGTCCGGGCCATGGAGCGCCACGACGTCCGCTCCATCGTCTTCAGCTCCTCCGCCACCGTCTACGGCGAACATAATCCCGTGCCCTACGTCGAAAAAATGGAGATCGGCGCAAACAACCCGTACGGCCGCACCAAGGAACAGATCGAAGACATCCTCTCCGACGTCGGCGCCGCCGACGACCGCTGGCACATCGCCCTGCTGCGCTACTTCAACCCGGTCGGCGCCCACCCGTCCGGCCGGATCGGCGAGGACCCGCAGGGCATCCCGAACAACCTCGTGCCGTTCATTGCCCAGGTCGCCGTCGGCCGACGCGACAAGCTGATGGTCTTCGGGGGCGACTACGACACGCCGGATGGTACCTGCCTGCGCGACTATATCCATGTGGTGGACCTTGCCGAAGGCCATGTTGCCGCCCTGAACCACGTGGCTGACCGCGCCGGTGTATTCCGCTGGAACCTTGGCTCAGGCAAGGGCTCCTCGGTACTGGAAGTCCTGCGGTCCTTCGAAAAGGCCGTGGGCCGGCCCCTCCCCTACGAGATCACGGCACGCCGCGCCGGTGACCTTCCCGCCTTTTGGGCTGATGCCACGTCCGCCCTAGCCGACCTCGGCTGGTCAACCACCAAGACCGTGGACCAGATGTGCGAGGATCACTGGCGCTGGCAGGAGAATAACCCCAACGGGTACGCCGGTTAGGATCACCGGCATCCGGCAACTACGCCCCCGGTGGGACCCTGGCCACCGTCGGCACGAAGGACAAACAGATGCTCCATCTCCAGCAAGGGCGGGCAGGAGCCCTCGCCGCCGCACTTGCGGCAGTGCTGCTGACCAGCTGCGCCGGGCCACCGGCCGGGAACGAAGTCACGCTCAGTTTCTTCCAGTTCAAGCCCGAAGCTGTCCAGGAATTCGCCGGCCTCATTGACGAGTTCGAAGCTGCGAATCCCGGCATCAGGGTGCTCCAGAACAACGTCCCGGACCCGGACACCGCCATCCGAACCCTCCTCGTCAAGAACAAGACACCGGATGTGCTGACACTCAACGGGAACGCCAGCTTCGGCCTCCTCGCCAAAGCCTGTGTCTTCGCCGACCTCAGCCAGGAACCCTCGGCGCAGGAGGTTCTGCCCGCAGTGCAGGACATCCTCAATGCCAACGGGAGGTGCAGGGACTCCGAAATCAACGGCCTTCCCATGGCGAACAATGCCAGCGGCATCCTGTACAACCCCGAGATTTTCGCGAAGTACGGGGTTTCCGTACCTCGGACCTGGGACGGGCTGATTGCTGCGGCCGAAAAGTTCAAGGCCAATGGCGTCGCGCCGTTTTACATGACCCTCAAGGACGCGTGGACCACCTCCCCGGCACTGGTGAACCTCGCCGCCCAGCTTCAGCCCGAAGGCTTCTTTGACCGGCTCCGAGCGGCCGGCACCGACCGGAACAACAGCCCTGTGTCCTTCAGCAAGGATTACCAGGAAGTCGCCGACAAGCTGCTCCAGCTCTTCGCATACGCCCAGCCGGGCGCTGCCGGCGTCGATTACGCGACCGGCAACAAGGCCTTTGCCGACGGCAAGTCCGCGATGTACCTCAACGGCAGCTTCGCGGTGCCGGCCATCAGGGCTGCCAACCCGGAGGCGAAAATCGCTTCCTTCCCCTACCCCGTCACGAACAATCCCGCGAATACAACGGTGGTATCCGGCGTCGACGTGGCGCTGGCCATGGGCCGGGAAACTCCCCACCGCGCGGAAGCACAAAAGTTCATCGACTTCCTTCTGTCCAAGGAAGTGATCGACAGGTACGCCAAGAACCAGAGCGCGTTCGCCCCCACCCGGTCAGCTGCGCCGCAGCAGGACCCGGCACTGCAGGGCATGGCCTCCTACTTCACCTCCGGCAAGCTGGATGGCTACATGGACCATCAGCTGCCGCCGAGCATCCCGCTGGTCAACATCACGCAGCAGTTCGTCCTGGATGGCGACAAGGCGCGTTACCTGAACACGCTGGACAACGAATGGTTCAAGATTGCCGCCCGCATGCCCAAACGAGGTGACCAGTAAATGACGCATTCCAGCAAGGCCTTCTACTGGATGGCCATTCCTGCGCTGCTCCTCTTTGTGACACTGCATACCGTCCCGGCGCTAACGGGCGTGTTCTTCAGCCTGACCGACTACGCCGGCTACGGGACCTGGACCTTCATCGGGCTCGAAAACTACTTCAGCCTCTTCAAGGACGACCGGATCCTGTCCTCCTACAGCTTTACCTTCCTGTTCGCCATCACGACGACGTTAATCGTCAACGTCCTGGCCCTTGGCATCGCGATGCTGCTGAATGCCAAGATCAAATTCCAGACGGCGTTCCGCGGCATCTTCTTCATCCCCAACGTGCTGGCCATCCTCATCATCGGCTACGTCTTCAACTTCATCTTTTCCAACTCCCTCCCCCTGTTCGGGCAGTGGGCGGGCATCGACTGGCTTTCGACCTCCATCCTGGCCAACAAAGACCTGGCCTGGCTGGGCATCGTGGCCGTCTCGGCATGGCAGTCCATCGCCTTCAGCGTGATCCTCTACCTCGCTGGACTGCAGACCATCCCGGCCGACCTTTATGAAGCGGCGGACCTGGACGGGGCCGGCTACTGGCGCCAGTTCCGCTCGATCACCTTCCCCATGATCGGCGCGTTCTTCACCATCAACATGGTGCTGGCGCTGAAAGGGTTCCTGCAGGCCTTCGACCAGATCGTCGCCCTCACCGGCGGCGGTCCCGGCACTTCCACCGAATCCGTTGCCATGGTCATCTTCCGCGGCGGGTTCCAAGGCGGGGAATACGGCTACCAGATGGCCAACTCCGTCATTTACCTGCTGGTGATCGTGGCAGTGTCCGTGATCCAGCTCCGGACCCTCCAGCGCAAAGAGGCGGACTTCTAATGGCCACAACCGAAACGGCAGCCTCAGCCCGGACCGCAGCGGATAGCCGTGGCCCGCGGCGGCGCGGCAGGAAGCTCCACAGCGTGAACTGGCCGCTGACGGCACTGGCTGCCGTCCTGGCACTGACCGTGCTCATCCCGCTGTACCTCACCGTCGTCACCGCACTCAAGACCCCGGACCAGCTTGGCGGCTCCGGCTTCGAGTGGCCCAGCCGAGTCCGGCTGGAGAACTTCTCCGATGCTTGGAACCTGACCAACTTCCCGCGCGCCCTGCTGAACTCCGCAATCGTCACTGTGGGCGCGGTGGTCCTCACCATCCTGTCCAACTCCCTGGTGGCCTACGCGATTGCACGGAACCTTCACAAGCGCTTCTTCAAGTTCCTGTACTACTTCTTCGTCGCCGCACTCTTCGTGCCGTTTCCCATCATCATGCTGCCGGCCACCAAGGAAACCGCGGTCCTGGGCCTGGACAACCCTGTGGGGCTGTTCCTGCTGTACACCGTCTACGGGCTCAGCTTCAATGTCTTCGTCTACACGGCCTTCATCCGCTCCATCCCGCGCGAACTGGAGGAAGCCGCGACCATGGACGGCGCTTCCACCTGGGGCATCTTCCGCCGCATCATCTTCCCGCTCTTGACTCCGATGAACGCCACCGTGGGGATCCTGACGTGCCTCTGGGCCTGGAACGACTTCCTGCTGCCCCTCGTCATCCTTTCGGACCCCGCGACGCGCACACTGCCTCTGGCGCAGTACGTGTTCCAGAGCCAGTTCACCACCAACTACACAGTGGCCTTCGCGTCCTATCTGATGGCCCTTGCACCACTGCTCCTGGTCTACCTCTCCGCACAGCGCTGGGTGATCTCCGGCGTCATGCGCGGCTCCATCAAGTGACGTTAAGCCCCCGCATGCCCGACGCGATAGATTTGCATTCATGACTGAAGCCTCCACCGCCACCGAAGCCGGCCGCGGCACCATCCTTGTCCTCAACGGCCCCAACCTGAACCTCCTCGGAACCCGGGAACCGGAGAAGTACGGCACGGCAACCCTTGCCGACGTCGAACAGCTCGTCAAGGAGTCCGGCGCCGCCCACGGGCTGGACGTCGAGTGCTTCCAGTCCAACCATGAAGGTGCCCTGGTGGACGCCATCCACGCCGCCCGCGGCAAGGCCGTCGGCATCGTGCTGAACGCGGGCGCCTATACCCACACGTCGGTGGCCATCCGGGATGCGATTTCGGCGGTGCAGGTGCCGGCCGTGGAGGTGCACATCACCAATGTGCATGCCCGCGAGGAGTTCCGGCACCACTCCTACCTCTCGGACATCAGCAAAGCCGTCATCGCCGGCGCCGGCATCATGGGATACCGCTTTGCCGTGGAGTACCTCGCGGACCTGAACGCCGGCAAGGCCTGACCAGGCCCGGCGCTGTTGCTGAGTGCGCCGCTACTGCTGGATGCACTGCCCCGATGACACTGCGCTGGTGAGCTCCGGCGCCTGGGTGACCACCGGCCGCAGGTCGATCATGGGAATCGCGAACCCCAAGGCAGCGTCGGACGTGGTCTTGGCGAAAATCACGCCGGCCACTTCACCGCCGGTGGTCAGCAGTGGTCCGCCGGAATTGCCCGGCTGGATGTCACCCGCGAGCTTGTAGACCTCGTCCGGAACAGGATTGTCGCCGTAAATGTCGGGCACCAGGACCGTGGAAATGCCTTGGACGGTGGCGGGCTTCGACTGGAAGGGGCCGCCATGGGGGTAGCCGGCAAAGGCGGCGGCAGTGCCGGCCGGCAGGTCCGGGCTCAGCGGCAGGGCGTCGGTGGGCAGGCCGTCGACGGCGAGTACCGCCAGGTCGCGTTTGCCGTCGAAGTAGACCACGCGCCCGGGCAGCGCGCCGCCGCCAGGCACCTCGACGACGGGCTGCGACACGCCCGCCACGACATGGGCATTTGTGACAACCCTCCCCGGCGAGACGACGAAGCCGGTCCCCGTCTGATTCTGGCCGCACTGGAACGCGGTGCCGGCGATCTTCAGAACCGACCCGGCGGCCCGGTTCAGGGCAGGGGTGTCGGTGCTGGCATCCGGAACCGGGACCTGCTGCTGCTGGCCGATGCCCTCAATGAGCCGGGGAATGCGGTCGCCGATCACCGCCGAGCGCAGCTGCGCCATGGTGGCCTTGACGGGGTTGGGGGTCATGCCGTCAATGAACCGGATGACCTTGGAGTCGGCGAGCTGCTGGGAAACGAACGGTACACCGAGGGCACCGATGCTGAAGGCCAGCATGGACATGACGAGTGCCGCCACAACAACATTGGCCGCGCCGCCCACCATCCTGTCCACCGCGCGCAGCGGCTTGAGGCGGACAGCGCTGCGAATGCTGCGGCCGATTGTGGTGCCCAGGGCGTTGCCCAGCACCACAAGGACGATGGCAGTGCCGATGATCGCGGTAAGGCGCCAACTGCTGTCCTCGACGAACTCGCTGACCACAGGAACGGACAGGAAAGCTGCCACGGCGCCGGCCGCGAAGCCCGCGATTCCGCCCACCGTCACCAGGAAGCCGTTGCGGAGGCCGTAAATCAGGTAGGACAGGAGCGTCAGGATCAACGCAAGGTCCAGAACAGTCAGGCCAAACAACGGGTCTCCTTACAGCCAGCTACGCCCCGATTGTACTGGCGGAGTCTGACAATTTGCCGTGGGCAGCACATGACCTTCCGGGCCAGGGACGCCTTTTGCCCCGGTTCTGCTGCCAAGTACGCCACAGATCCTTGAAAATTCTGAAACAATGGCACAAGCGCCCCAGCCGACACATTTTAATCAGGAGAATTCATGGACATCGAGGTATTGCGCCGCGCACCCCTTTTCGCCACGCTGGACGACGAGGCTTTCCGCCTGCTGACGGACGAGCTCACCGAGGTTGACCTGTCACGCGGGGCTTCCGTTTTCCGTGAAGGCGACCAGGGTGACCAGCTCTACTTCATTGTCTCCGGCAAGGTAAAGCTCGGCCGCACCTCCCCCGACGGCCGCGAATCCCTGCTCGCCATCCTCGGCCCGGGCGAGCTCTTCGGCGAGATGGCACTGTTTGATCCCAGCCCGCGCACGGCTACGGCCACGGCGGTCTCCGAGACCCGCCTGGCAGGACTCCGGAACGAGAGCCTGAACTCCCTGCTGCGCACCCGCCCCGAAGTCTCGGCGCAGCTGCTGCAGGCCCTGGCCCGCCGCCTCCGCCGCACCAACGACTCCCTGTCCGACCTCGTCTTCTCGGACGTTCCCGGCCGTGTGGCCAAGGCACTCCTGGACCTGGCCGACCGCTTCGGCCGCCCCGCCACGGACGGCGTCCTGGTGGCCCACGAACTCACGCAGGAAGAACTGGCCCAGCTGGTCGGCGCCTCCCGCGAAACGGTGAACAAGGCCTTGGCCGAATTCGTCCAGCGCGGCTGGCTCCGCCTCGAGGCCCGCGCCGTGGTCATCCTGGACATGCAGCGCCTCCGCCAGCGCTCCCGCTAGCAGACGCTGACGACGCGCAAAGGTTCCCGGGACACGCAAAAGGCCTGGCGACACCCACATGTGGGTGTCGCCAGGCCTTTTGCGTGTCCCCAGGCAGTACCGGTGTCTTAGCGCTCGCGCTGGGGCTCGTGGGCCACCGTTTTCGCGGCTTCGACTTCGAGCATAAGCTTTCCGCCCTCCTGGACGAGCCGGGGCTGATAGACGTGCGGTGTGCGCTTGTAGCTGAGATAGGCGATGCAGCCGGTGGCGGCCGCCATCTTCTCAAGCATGATTTCAGAGCCCGGCACCAAGAGCTGGCCGAGGGTCAGCCCGACGGTGTTTTCCTGGCCCACTTCGTCACCCAGCGCTGTGGTGTCACGTTCTTCTATCACCTTGGTGGCGCAGACCCACCTCCCCCACACGCCCTTGCTCCCGAGAAGCGTCGGCTGCTGGTTCATCGGGACTGTGGCGGCGAAGTACCGCGTGTTGAAGCGGTGGTGTGCGAAGTCCGGGCTGAGCCAGTTCACCAGCGGCTTGAGCAGGTCCGTGCGCAGCGACAGCCCGCGCCGGGCCAGCACCTCGGTAAAGGTCTTTTCCTGCGAGGCCACGGCTTCGCGCACTTTCATCCATTCGGAGGTGGCAGTGCCTTCAACCGTGGTGGAGACGTCCGGCCCGGCCAGGAGCACGCCGGTTTCTTCGAACAGTTCGCGGATGGCGCCCACAACATGGCGGCGCGCCAGTCCGACGTCCTCCGTGCCCATCTGCTCGGCCCAATGCTGCGCCGAGGGGCCCAGCCAGCCGAGCGCGTCGTCGTCGGACGCATCCAGGGACCCGCCGGGAAAGGCGAGGACGCCCAGCGGCGAAGACCCGGGCCGGTAGCCGAGCCAGGTCTCCAGGCCGTTGGGCGAATCGCGGAGCAGGACCACTGAGGAGGCGAGACGCGGTGCGCGCGGCGTCCGTTCGCCGTGTTCAAGCCAGCTTTGCGCCGCCCCTTCGAGGTCGGGGGGAAGTGCAAAGAGGCGGCGTGCTAGCTGGGGCAAAGGAAGCGACCGGGCCTTAGCTGAATTCCGCGATCAGCTCGACTTCGACGGGTGAGTCGAGCGGCAAAACTGAAACGCCGACGGCGGAGCGGGCGTGCTGCCCCGCGTCGCCGAGGACCCGGCCGAGGAGTTCGGAGGCGCCGTTGATGACGCCCGGCTGGCCGGTGAACGAGGGATCCGAGGAGACGAAGCCCACCACCTTGACGATGCGTGTGATCCGGTCCAGGTCGCCGATGACGCTCTTGACGGCGGCCAGCGCGTTGACGGCGCAGACGGCCGCGTACGCCTTCGCGTCCTCGGGGGACACGGTGGGCTCGTCAGATGTGCCTTCGTTGCCGGCGGAGACCTTGCCCACAGCTTCGAGTTTGCCGTCAATAAACGGCAGCTGCCCCGACGTGTAAACGTGGTTGCCGGAAATGACGGCGGGCACATAAGCGGCCACCGGAGCGGCCACCTCGGGGAGGGTGATGCCCAGCTCGGCGAGCCGCTGCTCGACGGCGGAAATCGGCGCTGCAGCGGCGCCGGAAGCGGTTTCGCGGGGAGTCGTCATGCTACTGCTTCTCCCTCTTCAAGTAGGCCACCAGGCCGTTACCTTCGGGGCCGGGGACAACCTGGACAAGCTCCCAGCCGTCCTCTCCCCACTGGTCCAGAATCTGCTTCGTGGCGTGAATGATGAGCGGAATCGTTGCGTACTCCCATTTGGTCATGAACTCAAGCCTAGTCGTTGCCGGTAAAGTGGAGAACATGGTGACTCGTAGGAACCCCATATTCGACACGGCCACTACCCTCGGAAAGATCTTTGCTTTCCTTGGCGTGAGCGCTATTTGCGGCGTCCTGGTGGCAGGCCTCCTGGTTCCGGCGGCCGCCGTTTCAGGCAGCTCGGCGAGCAGTTCGATCGACTTTTTCGACACGCTCCCGGCGGAGCTGCAGGTGGACCCGCCCAGCCAGTCCACCAAGATCCTGGCGGCGGACGGGAGCGTCATCGCCAACCTCTTCGCGGAGAACCGCACCCGGGTGCCGTTGGAGCAGATCTCGCCGTACATGAAGGACGCCGTGATCGCCATCGAGGACAGCCGGTTCTATGAGCACGGCGGCGTCGACACCACAGGCATCCTCCGCGCCCTCGTCGCCACGGCGCGCGGCAACAAGCAGGGTGCGTCCACCATCACCCAGCAGTACGTCAACAACGTCCTCAATGCCTCGCTCGAGGCCGAGGGCCGCGGGGAAGATATCAAGCTCAACGGCGTAAACAAGGGCGTGGGCGACAAGCTGCGCGAGATGAAGCTGGCCATCGCCCTGGAAAAGAAGTTCACCAAGGAACAGATCCTTGAGGGCTACCTCAACATCGTGTTCTTCAACCGTGACGCCTACGGCATCGAAGCCGCCTCCAAGTTCTTCTTCAGCACCACTGCGAAGGACCTGACGCTCCCCCAGGCAGCGCTGCTGGCCGGCCTCGTCAACAGCCCCTCCGCGTTCGACCCCATCTCCAACCCGGAGAACGCCAAGGTACGCCGCGACCTCGTGCTGAACGTCATGCTCGGCCAGGGCAAGATCACCAAGGCCCAGCACACCGCCGCAGTGGCCACCCCGGTGCAGCCCAAGATCACCCCGGCCCGGCAGGGTTGCGCCTACTCGCCCACCGCTCCGTACTTCTGCGACTACGTCCTGCACCTGCTCCTCAACAACCCGGCCTACGGCGCGGACCCCGAGGAACGCGAAAAGAAGATTTTCCGCGGCGGCCTGACCATCAAGACCACCCTGGACCCGAAGGCGCAGAAGGCTGCGCAGGACCAGGTGAACGCAGCCGCCGGCTCCAACCCGGACAAGTGGGGCGCTGCCCTCGTCTCCGTGGAGCCGAAGACCGGCAAGATCACCAACATGGCACAGAACACCTCGTGGTTTCCCGGCAAGGGAAAGTTCGACAGCCAGATCAACTTCAGCGTTGACCAGTATGACGACAAGGGCAACGACCTGAACGGCCTCGGCGGCGCCCAGCCCGGGTCGACGATGAAGCCGTTCACGTTTGCCCAGTGGCTGGAGGAGGGCAAGCCGATGAACACCATCGTCAACGCCTCCCAGCGGCGCTACGGGCAGGACTTCCCGTGGCGGAACACCTGCCCCACCCCCACCGTCGGATGGTACGACAGCACCAACGGCACGGATGACCTCCAGAACGCCGAAGAGGACTATTACCGCCCCATGACCGTCCTGGACGGCCTGAAGAACTCCATCAACACGGCCACGTTCGCCTCCGCAGCGCAGGTTGACCTGTGCGGCATCCAGAAGATCGTGGACGCCGTAGGCCTCCACGGCGGCCTGCCGGCCCGGGACAAGGACACCAACGCGGTGGTCGACGCGAATCCCAAGATCACCATGACCACCCTTGGCAACCTGCTTGGTTCCACGCAGACGGCTCCGCTGACCATGGCCAGCGCCTTTGCCACGTTCGCCAATGACGGCAAGTACTGCGCCCCGATTGCCGTCACTTCGGTGACCGACCAGACCGGTGCGCAGTTGCCGGCACAGTCGACGCAGTGCCGGGACGCCATCAAACCCGACGTGGCCCGCGGCGTGAACTACGCGCTCCAAAAGGTCCTGAATGAGGGATCCGGCTCGCTCATCCAGCCCAGGATCTCCACAGACACCTCCTTCCCCATTGCGGCGAAGACCGGTACGTCCAACAACAACGGCTCCACCTGGGTTGTCGGCCATACCACGGGCCTTGCCACCGCAGCCTGGTTTGGTGACGCGCTGGGGTCCCAAGGCAGGGCCGGCCAGAACGTCACGGTCAACGGCAAGTTCTACACCGGCATTGACGGCTATATGATCGCCGGCCCGATGTTCTCGCAGTTCATGTCCCAGATCGCGCCCGGCTATGGCACCGAACCCTTCCCGGAGCCGCCGTCCAACCTGCTCTACGGCGCCCCCCAGTACCAGCCGCCCGTCCAGAACATTCCGCAGCCGGCCCCGAATAATCCGCAGCCCCCGAGCACCCAGGAAGCGCCGACCAAACCGCAGCCCTCAACCGGTACCGGCAACACCGGCGGCACCGGCAACGGCAACGGCAACAAGGGGAATGACTGACGTTGATGGATACATCACAGCTGGCCAGCCGCGCGCGGAGCATCGCGCGCGGCTTTGCCGTCACTGCCGCAGCCGGAACCGCAGTGGGCCTTGCCGCCACGGGCTACGGCCTCTGGGAGAAGAACCAGTTTGTGCTGCGGAGAGAAACGCTGCCCATCTTGCCGGAGGGCGAGGCCCCGTTCCGGATCCTCCATCTGAGCGACATCCACTTCGTTCCGGGGCAGAAGGCAAAATGGGAATGGCTCCGTTCCCTCGCCGAGCTGAAGCCGGACCTCGTTGTCAACACCGGGGACAACCTGAGCCACCCCAAGGCCGTGGATCCGCTGCTCACTGCCTTAGCGCCGCTCATGGAGTTTCCGGGCGTCTTCGTCCCCGGTTCGAATGATTACTATGCCCCCAAGCTGAAGAACCCGGCGTCGTATCTGCGGGGGCCGTCAAAGGTCAAGCGGGACACCGAGGAGCTGGACTGGCCGCGGCTCCGCTCCGGCTTTGGCATGGGCGGCTGGGTGGATCTGACCAACCGCAACCAGTCGATTGTGCTCAGGGGCATCCGTTTCGATTTCTCCGGCGTGGACGACCCCCACCTGAAGCGTGAACGGTACGCCGGCTGGCCCAGGGGCACCAGGGGCCAGGACTCCAACGCCCACCTGCGCGTGGCGGTCATCCACGCCCCGTACCAGCGCGTGCTGGATCACTTCACGGAGGACGGCGCCGACCTGCTCCTGGCCGGCCATACCCATGGCGGCCAGCTGTGCATTCCGGGTTACGGTGCGGTCATCGCCAACTGCGACATCCCGACATGGCGGGCCAAGGGGCTGCACGACTGGCAAAGCAACGGCCGTACGACGCCGGTCAATGTCTCGGGCGGCATCGGCACCTCGCGCTTCGCTCCTGTCAGGATCGCCTGCAAGCCCGAGGCCGTCCTGCTGACGCTGACTGCCCGCTCCTGAAACACCGCTCCTGAATCACCGGTTCGGCGCCGTGTGAACCGCGGCACTCATGGCATAGGGTAGTTGCTACGGGACACCACATTTGCACTTGAGTTCGAGAAGCGGGCATGGCCAAGCAGACTTCGTTTTTCAGATCCGTCAGCCGTCTCTACCCGCATGTGAAGCCGATCCTCCCCCGGCTTATCCTGGGGCTGCTGTGCGCCCTCCTGGCCAGCGTCGTTGCCCTCACCATCCCCCAGGTCCTGCGAGCCCTGATCAATGATTCACTCCGGCCGGGCGCCACCGCTGATGCAGTGTGGTCATCCGCCGGCGTCATCCTCGTCCTGGGCATCGCCGAGGCAGCGCTCGTGGCGCTCCGCCGGACCTTCGTCATCAACCCGGCCACCACGGTGGAAACCCGGATGCGGGTTTCGCTGTACGGCCATTTGCAGGACCTCACCGTCTCCTTCCACGACCGCTGGGGCTCCGGGCAGCTACTCTCCCGTGCCATGACAGACCTGAACTTCCTGCGGCGCTGGATGGCCTTCGGAGCGATCATGCTGGTGGTCACCACACTGACCGTGGTGATCGGCGTCGCGGTAATGTTCACCATGAGCTGGCAGCTGGCACTGATCTTCCTGGCGGCGGCGGTGCCCATCATGATCTACGGCTTCCGTTTCCGGACCCGCTTCAGCAAGGTTGCCCGCCGCAGCCAGGACCAGGCCGGCGACCTCGCCACCACGGTGGAGGAATCAGTCCACGGCATCCGCGTGCTGAAGGCCTTCGGCAGGAGCCGCGAGGCGCTGGAAACGTTCAACGGGCAGGCCGAGGAACTCCGCCAGACCGAGATCGCCAAAGCCAGGCACCAGGCCACCTTCAGCATGGTGGTCACGCTCCTGCCCGAGCTGGCGCTGGGCGCCGGACTGGTGGTTGGAATCCTCCTGGCCGCCGACGGCCAGCTCAGCATCGGCGCGCTCGTGGCGTTCTTCGCCACGGCAGCCGTCATCGCAGCGCCCGTGGAGTTCTCCGGAATGCTGCTGGCCATGGCCCTGACGGCGAAGAGCGCACTGGACCGCCACTTTGAAGTCATGGACGCGCAGAACACCATCACCAGCCCGGCGAATCCTGCCCGGCCCGCGGAACTGACGGGCGCCCTCTCCTTCCACGACGTCACCTTCGCCTTCGAGGACGCCCCGGACAAACCCATCCTCAAAGGCATCAGCCTGGACATCCGCACCGGGGAAACCATGGCGCTGGTGGGCGTCACAGGCAGCGGCAAAAGCGCCCTGCTGCAGCTTGTTCCGCGCCTCTATGATGTCACCAGCGGATCCATCACCATCGACGGCGTGGACCTGCGCGACTTCAGCGTGGAGGAACTGCGCCGCGTGGTCGGCGTTGCGTTCGAGGACACCACGCTCTTCTCGAATTCCGTCCGCGACAACGTGCTGCTGGGCGCCCGGACGGACGCCGGCGTGGGTACTTCCGGGAGCACCGGCCAGGACGAACTGGAAGCCGTCCTGGAGGAGGCCCTCGACACCGCCCAGGCACACTTCGCCTATTCGCTGCCGGACGGCCTGGACACCCTGATCGGCGACGAGGGGCTAAGCCTCTCCGGCGGGCAGCGCCAGCGGATCGCCCTGGCGCGCGCCATCGCGGCCCGGCCCAAACTCCTGGTGCTGGACGATCCGCTGTCCGCCCTTGACGTCAACACCGAGGAACTGGTGGAGCACCGCCTGCGGGAGGTACTGGCCGGCACCACGACCCTGATCGTGGCGCATCGTCCCTCCACCGTCACGCTGGCCGACCGGGTGGCACTGCTCGAGGACGGCCGGATCGCCGCCGTCGGAACGCACGCCGAGCTGCTGGCGGCCAATGACCATTACCGGTATGTCATCGCCAGCCTGAAGAGCGAGCCCCGCGACCTCGACTCCGAGCTGTCCGCCCTGGAGGACGACGCCGAGGAGGCCGTCCGGTGAGCACCACAGCATTCGGCACCGCCAACGAGGACAACGCCCACCTGAGCAAGAGCGACAGCAAAGCGGTGCGACGCCGGTCGCTCGCCCTGCTGGCGTCGCTGATCCGCCCCGTCCGGCTGCGGTTCTGGTTCACCATCGCCACCGTTGTCCTCTCCCAGGCGGCGCGCGTCGCCGGGCCTGCCTTGATCGCTTTCGGCATCGACCACGCACTGCCGGCCCTGCGCGCCGGCGACAACCTCCCGCTCGTGATGACCGGCGCCGCGTACCTCGCCGCGGCTGTGGCGACCGCGGGCCTGACCGCCCTGTATGTGACATCGACGGCGAGGCTGAGCCAGGCCATGCTGCTGGACCTGCGTCTGCGGGTTTTCCGGCACACCCAGCGGCTGAGCCTGGAGTTCCACGAGAAATACACCTCGGGCCGGATCATCGCGAGGCAGACGTCGGACCTGGAGGCCCTCCGCGAACTCCTCGATTCCGGGGTCAGCTCCCTGGCATCCGGCCTCCTGTTCATGCTCTTCACGGCCGTCACCGTCTTTGCCCTCGATTGGCGGAGCGGGCTGATCGTGCTCGCTGCCGGCGTTCCGATGTTCTTCCTGGCCCGCTGGTACCAGAAGCACTCCCAGATCGCGTTCCGCGAATCCCGTGTGGTGTCTGCCCGGCTGATCGTGCATTTCGTGGAGACCATGACCGGAATCCGGGCGGTTAAGGCCTTCCGGAAGGAACGCGACAACGCCGCTGAGTACGGGGAACTGGCCGAGGAGTACCGGAAGGCGACCGTCCGGTCCATCAACCTCAACGGCGTCTTCCAGCCGGGGCTGGTGCTGACCGGCAACGTCTGCGTGGCCGCGGTGCTGCTCTTCGGCGGTTTCCGCGTGCTCAGCGGCGACCTCGCCGTGGGCGTGCTGCTGGCGCTGATGCTGTCCACCAAGCGGTTCTTCCAGCCTGTGGACCAGATGGCCATGTTCTACAACTCCTTCCAAAGCGCCCAGGCGGCGCTGGAGAAGGTCTCCGGCCTGCTCGAGGAGGTGCCCACGGTCCGCCCGCCCCGCAACGCCGTGGACCTGCGGGATGCCGACGGCGCGATCGAGTTCAAGGACGTCGAGTTCCGGTACGGCAGCGGCCCGCTGGTCATCCCCACGCTGAACCTCAGCATCCCCGCGGGGCAGACGGTGGCACTGGTCGGGCAGACCGGCGCGGGCAAATCCACCCTCGCCAAACTCATCGCCCGCTTCTACGACGTCACCTCCGGTTCAGTCACGCTCGACGGCGTGGACTTGCGGCAGCTCGGCACCGGCGACCTGCGGCGGAACATTGTGATGGTAACCCAGGAGGCGTTTCTGTTCAGCGGCTCCGTGGCGGACAACATCGCACTGGGCCGGCCCGACGCATCGCGGGAGGAAATCGAGGCAGCAGCGAAAGCCGTGGGCGCCCACGAGTTCATCTCGGAGCTCCCGGAGGGCTACGACACCGACGTCAACAAACGCGGCGGCCGTGTTTCATCGGGCCAGCGCCAGCTGATCAGCTTCGCCCGCGCCTTCCTGGCCCGGCCGGCCGTGCTGATCCTCGATGAGGCCACGTCCTCCCTGGACATCCCCTCCGAGCGCCTGGTGCAGAGCGGCCTG
>NZ_JBDGML010000104.1:0-94568 GCF_057655195.1 Arthrobacter sp. Soil_N43 | reverse complement strand
GCTGGTGGGGCCGGCGGCGTTGATCGCGGCGGTGCGGGTCCGGTCGACCGCGGCGGCGGAGAGTAACTGCAGGTGCTCGGCCCGGCGCGAAATCTCCTCGGCCACCTCGGCGAAGTCCGCAGCCTCCCGGAACCCAGCCAGCGCCAGCTCCCCGGGCGCGGACTCCACCGCCGATTCCAACACCGCCAGGCAGTGCCGCAGATTAACAGAAGCACCGCCGTCGGACGAAAGAGTGTCCGCAACGGCGGTGCTGGAATTTTGGTCAGGAGTTGGAGCTCCCGACCGGGGGACGCTGCGAATCAGCCCGGTACGCGGGGCAGGCATTCCTGTCCGCCCCGCGGTGCCAGTTCTTCTGCGACCCCCAATGGCTTCCATAGGAATACTGTGCCAGAGGGGTTCGACAATTTATCGGCGCCAGCTTCGGGTGCCGCCTGGCCGCCGAATGGCTGAAACGCCGGAGTGCCGGGAAACGCGGCTAGGGCCTCTTGGCGTCCACGTTGGTCGCGGCGCCGGCCTCCGTGGCGCCACCTTCGCCGGACCAGTCCTGGCCAGTGGCATCATTCAGTGCAGGATCGGACTCCACGTCCGAAGTCCCGAGGTTTACGGTTTCCGGGTGCGTGCTGTGGGCCGGAACGTGCGCGCTGTCTGAAGTGCCGCCGTCGGACGCTGTGCTGACGCCCGAGGCTGTGACGCCCGAGGTCGTGGCGCCTGAGGCGGGGGTGTCGGACTTCGAGGAATCGCGGTGCATTGCCGAGCTGAGGACGGTCCCGGCCCGACGTGCAGCCTCGGAGAGCTGATCGGTCACTTCAGGCGCCTTTTCCTTGACCACTTCGGTGGCCGCGGTGACTTTGTCCTGGACGGGCTTGCTGTCCCAGATGCTGGTGGCGCGGGCCTTGAGTTTGTCGTACGCTGCCCGGCCGGACCTCGATCCGAGAACGTAGCCTGCAGCAATTCCGGCGCCGAAGAGAAGTTTGGATTTCATGATGAACTCCTGCTCTTGAGAGGGATAAGTACGATGTGGAAAATTCAGCTGGCAGAGACATCAGCTATGAAAACGGCCCCGGGCAAAAGTCCCGGGGCCGGTTTCCAACCGCGCTCCGGCTAGCGGACGCTGCGCCGGGTGATCAGGCCGTAGACGAGCAGGACGACGATCGCCCCGCCGATGGCCAGCAGCCAAGTGGACAGTGAGAAGAATTCGTTGATTCCCACACCGAAGAGTGCGCTGCCGATCCAGCCACCGAGAATTGCTCCGACAACGCCAAGCAGCAGCGTGATGAAAATGCCGCCGCCCTGTCGGCCGGGGAGGATCGCCTTAGCAATGGCTCCGGCAATGAGGCCCAGAATCAGAAATGCGAAAAAACCCATTTTTATCGTTCCTTCTTCTTCATAAAGGAGGCACCCGGTATGCCGGGTACGCTTCGTCCTTCTCCCTAATACTAAACATGCTTACTATTTTTCTGCCAGTTGGTTCCCGAAGAAACCTGCTTGACCCGGGCCGCGGCCGCGGTTCTCAGTGGCCCTGCACGTCGGAATTTACGCCGGCCTCCGGCCCTTCATCAAGCGTGTCGATGGCTGCCAGATCTTCCGCGTCCAGGGTGAACCCAAAGACGTCGATGTTCTCCTTCATCCGTTGCGGATTGGCCGACTTTGGGATGGCCACCAGGCCTTGTTGAACATGCCAGCGCAGCACCACCTGACTCTCTGTTTTGCCGTGTTTACTCGCGATTCGGCCCAGTACGGGAGCAGACAGCAGGCCCGAATGTGCGCCGAGCGGACTGTACGATTCAGTGACGATCCCGTGGTGCTCGTGATAGGCGCAATCCGCGGATCGCGTGACCGACGGGTTGAGCTGGATTTGGTTGACAGCGGGAACCACGTCCGTGGCCCACATGAGCTGTTCCAGGTGGGAGGGCGTAAAGTTCGACACGCCGATCGAACGGGCCTTGCCGTCGGCCTGCAGTCGTTCGAACGTCTTCCACGTGGAGATGAACTCCCCTCGCCGGGGGAGGGGCCAATGGATCAGCAGCAGATCCACGTAGTCCATCTTCAGGCGTTTCAGCGAGCCTTCGAGGCCGGCCACCGCCTTGTCATCGCCCTGGAACTCACCATCAAGTTTGGTGGTCACGAAGACCTCTTCGCGGCTCAGGCCGCTCTTGCGGATTCCGTCCCCGACCCCCGCTTCATTGCCGTATTTAACGGCGGTGTCGATATGCCGGTACCCGGCTTCAACAGCTTGGACGACGGCGTCCGCCACCTCGCGATCATCCAGCGGCCAAGTGCCAAGCCCGATCTGCGGTATGCGGTGGCCATCATTGAGCTGGATAAGCGGTGAGAGTGCCATGCCAAAAGTCTTTCCTATCAGCCGCCGTTTGCACAGGGCGTGTTGCCTTCCGTCTCCGCTTGTTAGGATGAGCGCGAGGTGGCAGATGGGGCTCCCAAGCAGGCGCCGCGCGCTGATGGATGCGGCCATAGCGATGGCTGCCTTTCTTGTGGCCGGAACCTGGCTCATGGCCGTCCCCGATGCCGAATCAGGACTTCTCCGCTACGCAGGGCTGGGTGCCGGAGCTGCCATCATGGGGACTGCGGGCTTCACGATTCTCCGGCGCAGGCCGCCGCTGATCACGCCGGCAGATCGCGTGACTCTGGTCCGCGCAGTCCTCGTGGCGTGCTGCGGAGCCATGGCTGTACCCCTATTTCTCGGCGTCAGTGTGCCTGATGTGCTTTTCATCGCCGTTGGCACCGTGGCGTTCTTGCTCGATGCGGTAGACGGAGCGGTGGCCCGGTACTTCGGCTGCGCTTCCCCTGCCGGGGCACGGCTGGATGTACAAACCGATGCAGCCCTGGTGCTTGTCTTATCCTGCGCAGCGGCAGGAAGCCATGGCCCGTGGGTCCTTGCCATTGGGCTGATGTGGTACCTGTTTACGGTCGCCGGCTGGCTCCGGCCAGCCCTGAGGGGAACGCTGACCGCGAGCAGACTGCGCAAGGCCATTGGCGCTTATCAGCCCTTTGCCTTTCTGCTGGCGCTGGCGCCCGGCACGCCGGAGGGAATCGGCATGGCGGCACTGACCCTGGCGTTGGTTTCACTGACGGCATCATTCGGCCGGGACATTGTGGAACTGGAGCGGAACCATATCCGGCACGGCGGGCACGGCCCTCTGGACTCCGTGGCGCGGCGCTGGTATCCCTTGGGTGTGACCCGGCAGGGGACAGGCACCTCAGCCCTGCCGGGAGGCTGGCATTCCCAACAAGCAAAGGATCCTGAACATGAGTGAAACGCCCGACGAATCCAGGCAGGACTCCCCGGAGGATCAGCAAGAGAACACTCCGCAGGGGTTTCCCTTCGACCCCGAACAGGACCCGCCGCAGGAGGAGCCCGCAGTTCCTCCGCAGGGCTCCCCGGGACCACCTACCGGACCTGACGGCCAGCCTGATGAGCCGGCCCTGGAGGATCCGCAGCGCCCGGCAGCTCCCTAGCGAACAGTCTCCGTCACCATGCATAGTCCTCGGGTGCCGTGAGGTATCCGGGGAAGATGCTGTCGAGGCGCTTGAGCGCATCTTCCCCGAGTGCCACGCCCAAGGACCGGATGGCGGCATCGAGTTGATCCTGCGTACGGGGGCCAACGATCGGGGCGGTCACAGCAGGCTGGTGCAGGAGCCACGCGAGGGCGACGTCCCCGGGCTCGTGGCCGAGTTCCTCTGCGAAATTCTCGTAGGCCTCCACCTGGTCGCGGTGCTTCTTCAGGGTTTCCAGCGCCCGCCCCGCAAGCCGCCGGACGCCGTCGCGCTCCTTCTTGAGTACCCCGCCCAGAAGGCCGCCGTGCAAGGGAGACCAGGGAATGATGCCGAGTCCGTAGTGTTCTGCGGCCGGAATGACTTCCAGCTCCACGTTCCGGGTGAGCAGATTGTAGAGGGACTGCTCGCTGACCAGTCCGGTGTAATTGCGCCGCACGGCGGACTCCTGTGCCTGGGCGATATGCCAACCTGCGAAGTTGCTGCTGCCGGAATACAGGATCTTGCCCTGCTGTACGGCCACCTCAACGGCCTGCCAGATTTCGTCCCAGGGCGTGTCCCGGTCAACGTGGTGGAACTGGTAAACGTCGATGTAGTCGGTCTGGAGTCGCTTCAGGCTGGCGTCGAGGGCCCTGCGGATATTGAGAGCCGAGAGCCGGGACTCGTTGGGGCGGTCGATCATGGTGCCGTAGACCTTGGTGGCCAGAACGGTGCGTTCGCGGCGGTCCCCGCCTGTGGCGAACCAGCGGCCGATGATTTCCTCGGTCCAGCCGCGCTGCCCCGCACCGCCGTAAACGTTGGCTGTGTCGAAGAAGTTGATTCCGTGATCCTGCGCGGAATCCATGATCGAGTGTGCTGCGGACTCATCGGTGTGCGGGCCGAAGTTCATGGTGCCGAGGCAAAGCCGGGACACTTTCAGGCCGGAGCGGCCAAGATGTGTGTACTGCATGGAAATGTCCTCGATGTGGCAGCCAGAAGCGGAGTCGGAGTCTTAGAGCTGGCTGTGTTCAGCGGTGGCGGGATCCGCGCCTACGCGGGAACCCGATTCAAGGGCATCGATGGACTGGACATCCGCGGCACTCAGTGAGATGGACGTGGCCGCGAGGTTTTCCCGCATCCGAGCCGGCGACGAGGACTTGGGAATCACGATCGTCCCGGCCGCGAGGTGCCAGGCCAGGATTATCTGCGCTGGAGTGGCACCCCGCTCACTGGCCAGCGTCGTGACGGCGCCGGCGTCGAGGTCCGCGCCTTGGCCCAGTGGGCTGTAGGCCTCGACGGCGATGCCGAGCGAGCGGCTCTTTTCGGCAACCCCCGCCTGCTGGAACGTGGGATGCAGTTCGATCTGGTTCACGGCGGGAACGACGCTGGCGCCCGCCAGCAGGACGTCCAGATGGTCCTCGAGGAAATTGGATACGCCGATGGCGCGGACCTCGCCTCTGCCGTAGACCTGTTCCAGCGCCTTCCACGCATCTGTGTAGAGTCCCTGCGAAGGCACCGGCCAATGGATCAGGTAGAGGTCCACGTAGTCGAGCCCCAAGGCTTTCCGGCTGTTTTGGAACGCCGCGTGCGCGTTGCCCTGCTCGCCGTTCCGCAGCTTGGTGGTGATGAACAGGTCTTCGCGGAGGAGGCCGGAGGCCGCGATGGCGGCTCCTACCCCGGCCTCGTTGCGGTACGCCGCAGCGGTGTCGATGTGACGATAGCCGGCCTCCAGGGCCTCTTCGACGAGTCGCTGGGTGTCTTCCGGCGGCACCTGGAAGACGCCGAACCCGAGTTGGGGGATGGTGACCCCGTTGTTGAGCGTGAGTTGCGGGACCTGTGACATGGCGGAACTCCTTGATGATGGATTTGAGAACGCGGGTGGCTGTGCTGCTGCCCAGACCGGGCATGGGATTCTGGCCATCCGCCCATTGGGTCCCGGCCGTTGCCTTCCTAGCCTTGGAGGAGAACTTCTTCGACCATCAAGGATGACATTCAACGATGAAACGCATCGCATTGCTCAGGGCACGCCAGGCACCGTCCGCTTCCACCGGAACCCACTGCCCGGCCTCCGGCCTGTGGGCCCCGGACCAGTCGCCCCAGGACGTGCACACCTTCTTTGAAGGCCAGGTGCTCCCCGCATACGGGGGAGCACCCACCGTTTGGCGGCGCCGGGCGGCTGACCAGGAATCATGACGCCCGTTGCGGGCCCTGCAGCAGCGCCCCGTCGGGACCCGGAATTGAGCTACCGGATTGAACTAATGGCTTGAACTAGGGCTGGGGCGCCGTCAGCGCTCCAGCCGGAAACCGAGCTTGATGGTGACCTGCCAGTCGGCAACCTGGCCGTTGTCGAGGTGGCCGCGGATCTCCTTGACCTCAAACCAGTCGAGGTTGCGCAGCGTCTTCGCGGCTTCGGCTATTCCGTTGCGGACGGCAGCGTCCACGCCTTCGGTCGAGGTTCCGACAATTTCAGAAATGCTGTAGGTGTGATTAGACAACTTCGCTCCTCGTGATCGGCATCGATACCCGGCCGCTGGCCGTTCCTGCAGAGTATCGGAAGGAGAGTCCCGGGACTAGGTTTTCGGGGATCAGGCTTCCAGGACGTAGCTTCTGAGGTCGTCCAGGGTCTGCTGCATGTGGGCGTCCATCGCACTCCGGGCACGCTGGGGGTCCCGCGCGGCCAACGCGTCGAAGATGTTCTGGTGATGGCCGATGGCATGCTCCTGGATCTGCGGAACCTTCGAGGTTTCGGTGCGGCGCTTCTCCAGTACGCGGTGCAGCGGTTCGAAGAGGACAGCCACGAAGACATTCTCCGAAGCCTGCAGGATTTGGTCGTGGAACGCGAGGTCTGCGGCAACGAAGCGGGGCAGGTCATTGGCCTGATGGGCTTCCCGCATGTCCTCCACGCACCCGCGGAGTGCCTCGAGCTCGGCATCGGTGATGCGCTGCGCCGCAAGTTCACAGGCGCCCGTTTCCAGCATCCTGCGCAGTTCAATGAGCTGGATGGCTGCTGCCGGACCGTTCTGTCCCTCGGACGCTGCCCGGAGCACCGCCTCCAGCGACGACCAGCGGTTGAGGGGGTTCACGAAGGTGCCTCGGCCGCGCTCTACGCTGAGGATGCGCTGGGCTTCGAGAGTCTTCATCGCCTCGCGGACCGTCATCCGGCTCACCTCGTGCCGTGCGCTCAGTTCCAGCTCGCCGGGCACGCTGGCGCCCGGCGGAAATTCGCCGGCAATAATGCGGTCAAGGAGTTCGTCGGCCACGACGCCCACCAGAGATTTCCGTGCCATTTTCCCCAATCAGCGCTCTCGCATATATGTCTGACAAGTCTACTTGCGCACCTGCTGTGCTATATGCCACACTAGCATTCAAACGACAGATGTCTGACATCTGATAGCAAGATCCGCAATAGTAATATCCGCAACATAGTTTCGACACAACGGAGTGCACAGTGCCCCTTGAAGCAGACACCCTGGCCGCCTATCCGGCGGAGCTTGAGATCCCGGCGCAGCAGGTGGCCACTGCGGTCGCGGCTTCCGCCGCGACGGCCCCGCGCGTGCTGGTGGTCCTCGACGACGACCCCACCGGAACGCAGTCGGTCTCCGATTTGCCTGTTCTCACCCGGTGGGCAGTTGAGGACTTCACCTGGGCTCTTCATCAGGGTAAAGCCGCTGTTTATGTGCTGACCAACACGCGGAGCCTGGACCCGGCCGAAGCTGCCGCCCGCAATGAGGAAATCGTCCGGAATGCCTTGGCTGCCGCCCGGAACGGTGACAGGGAAATCCACCTCAGCTTCGTCAGCCGCAGCGATTCGACGCTGCGCGGGCATTTCCCGCTCGAGCCCGACGTCATTGCCGCCACCGTGGCCGCCGAGAGCGGCGAGGCAACGGACGGCGTCGTCATTGTCCCGGCGTTCCCCGACGCCGGACGCGTCACCATCGGCGGCGTCCACTACATGCGCGGCACGGGAAGCGACGCCGGCCAGCTCACTCCTGTGGCGGAGACGGAATTCGCCAAAGATGCGACCTTCGGCTTCGTTAACTCCGAAATGGCCAAATACGTCGAGGAGAAGTCGCAGGGCCGCTTCGCCGCAGACTCCGTCATCGTGCTGGACCTCAACATCATCCGGGCCGGTGCCGCCACAGGCGATGCGGATGTTTCCGCAAAGGCCATCGCCGACGCGATCGAACCCGCCGCAGCCTCCACCCCCATCGTTGCGGATATCGTCACGGAGAACGACCTCCGTGCCCTTGCCCTCGGCCTGGAGGAAGCGGAACGCCGCGGAAAGAAGCTCCTTTACCGTGTTGGCCCGCCATTCGTCCGTGCCCGCATCGGGCAGGACATCCGGACCGAACTCAGCGGCGAAGAGGCCTATGCCGGGAACGTCCCGTCGGAGGCCGGCGGCCTGATCGTCGTGGGCTCCCACGTCGGCGTCACCACGCGGCAGCTGAAGGTTCTGACGGATCAGCACAGTGCGGCCCGCATTGTGGAGATCGACGTCGAAAAGCTGCTGGGCGAGGAGGCGGACGCCTACCTCGACCAGACGGTGGACACCGTGGTGGAGGCCCTTCACGGCGGTGACGTCATCGTGCACACCAGCCGCCTGCTGATCAAGACGGACGACCCCGCCGAGAGCCTGCGGATCGCCCGCACCGTGTCCGCAGCCGTCGTTGCGGTGGTAAACCGGACGCTCAAGACGTTCCCGCCGCGGTTCGTCATCGCCAAGGGCGGTATCACCTCCTCGGACGTGGCAGCCCATGGCCTGGAAATCCGGCACGCGATCGTCCGTGGCCCCATGCTGCCGGGCATTGTCAGCCTGTGGGAGCCGGTGGACGGCCCCGCCAAGGGCATCCCGTACATCGTGTTCGCCGGCAACGTGGGCGACGACGAGTCCCTGGCCCAGGTCACCCGCAAGCTCAGCAACACCTTCTGACAGCCGATGGTTGAGCGCCGGTGGTCGAGCCTCTCGAGACCCGGTCACCGGATTTCGACGGGCTCAATCGCCGGCCCGGCTCAACAGGCCGCACAGCCCTAGACACTTCAATGGAGAACACCATGCCCTCGAATTACACAGTCACCGTCCTTGGCCTCGGCGCCATGGGCCTGCCCATGGCCACGCGCCTTGCCACCCAGCTCACCGTCCACGGCTTCGACATTGCCGAACCGCGCCTCCGGCTTGCTGAGGATGCCGGCGTCCGCACGTTTGCCTCGGCCAGGGCGGCCGCAGAGGACACGGACGCCCTGCTGCTGGCCGTCCGCAACAGCGAACAGCTCAATGACGTCCTCTTCGGCGAGAACGGTGTGGCCAGTGTCCTGAAGCCGGGTGCCGTCGTCATCCTCACCAGCACCGTGGGAACGGAAGCCATTCCTGCCACCGTCGCGCGGCTGGCTGAGTACGGCGTTGCCCTCATTGATGCGCCGCTTTCCGGCGGTCCCAAGCGCGCCGGCGAAGGCGATCTGCTGATCGTGGTCGGCGCGGAACCCACGGCGCTGGCGTCCGCCCGGCCGGTCCTGGAATTGCTCGCCTCCACCCTGACCGTTGTGGGGGACAAGCCCGGCGATGGCCAGGCCCTGAAGACCGTGAACCAGCTGCTGTGCGGCATCCACATCGCCGCCGCCGCCGAGGCCATGGCACTTGCTGATGCCCTCGGCCTCGACCAGGCCAAGACCCTCGCCGCCCTCGAGGCCGGTGCCGCCGGATCCTTCATGCTGTCCAACCGCGGCCCGCGCATCCTCGAGGCCTACACCGAAGAAGGCGCCGAGGTGCTGAGCCGCCTGGACATTTTCGTCAAGGACATGGGAATCGTGGGCAAGGCCACCCGTGCAGCAGGCCTGGCCACGCCCGTTGCCGCCGCTGCCGAGCAGCTCTACCTGCTCGGCCAGGCGCACGGCCTCGCCGCGGCCGACGACTCCGCGGTGATCAAGGTCGTTGCCCCCGCCAAGCGCACGGCCGACTAACCCTCGGCGTTTGCATCCGGAACTCCGACGACGGCGGTCCCCCTCCGCCGTCGTCGGCCCGCCGACCATCGAAGTACCCGCGCCGCGCGCCAGCAGCAGTTGCCCCGAAGGAGAAACCAACCTTGAAAGCCGACCTGACCGTAAACATCCCGATGGAACGGGCGGCGCTCTGATGCGCGCCCAGCTCGATGAGCTCGTCGGATCCGCTCTTCGACAGAGTTCCGCGGTCCCTGCCTTCACCTGCTACGACTTCACCACGGCCCTGGCCGTCGTCGGTGCGGCGGAAGAGGCCGGCCGCGGCATCATCCTGCTGGTGGCGCCCAAGACAGCCGCCACCACCAACGGCCTCAGGCTTATCACCGCGCTCCGGGGACTGGCGGATGCCGCAGCCGTGCCGGTGGCCGTGCAACTGGACCACGCCTCCGACCTTGAGGTCATCACCGCCGCCGTCGCTGCCGGTGCCGACTCCGTCCTGGCCGACGGTTCGTCGCTGCCGTACGAGGACAACATCGCCCTGGTCCGCGAGGTGCGGGCCGCCCTCGACGCCCAGGGGAGTGCCGGCGTCGTCATTGAAGCGGAGCTAGGCGGGCTCGCCGGCGACGAAGACCGCGCCTTCGGAGCCGGTGTGGACAGCGCCGCTGCCGGACATGACTCGGCCGGCCTCACCGATTCGGCCCAGGTGGAGGACTTCGTAGCCCGGACGGGCGCCCAGCTGCTGGCCGTTGCCGTGGGCAATGTCCATGGGAAATACAAGGGCAAGCCTGAACTGCGCTGGGACGTGCTGCAGGACATCGCCGTGCGAACCCACATTCCGCTGGTTCTACACGGGGCGTCCGGCATTCCGGCTGAGGAACTGGCGAAGGCCCCGGCCATGAACGTCGGCAAGGTCAACTTCAATACCGAGCTGCGCACCGGTGTCCTGGCCATGCTGGAGGCGCAGACCGCCGCCCACCGGGCCGACGGCGAGAACCTTCAGGGCCTGCTGGTCCGCTGGAATGAGTCCGCCAAGGATTTCGCCACGTCGGCGCTGGCCATGCTGACGCGCTGACGTTCAGGAGGTTCTCCAGGAGCTATGGCACGGCACGGTGCTGCGGCTGCTGGCACCCCGGCCCGCTCCGGCGGACAATGGACCTGACAAGGACGTTCGCCAGTTCCGCGTTCGGTGAGGGGCGCAATGGAGGCTTCATCGCAGCGGCCAGGGCCCGGCGGCGGCACCGCCGCACCGGAGCGTGACCTGGCCATCGATCTGGCCCGGTTTATCTGCTTGGCGCTGGTGGTGGTGGGGCACTGCATGATGGCCAGCCCTGTGCTGCACCCGGACGGCACGGTCACCACCGAAAACACCTTGGCCGAACAAGACTGGTTTGAGCTGATTATCTGGATCTTCATGGTGATGCCGCTGTTCTTCGTGACCGGCGGCATCACCGGGTTGCAGTCGTGGCGCCGGATGCAGGCCCGCAGGCGCAGCGGCTACGAATTCGCCCAAACCCGGCTGTTGCGTCTCGTCCGGCCGGCAGCGGCGCTGCTGGCAGTGATGTTCGCGGCCCTGTGGGCCGCGCTGCTCCTTGGCGTTGATCCCCAAGTGGTGGAGCTGACGGCCAGCGGCGCCGGAATGCCGCTCTGGTTCCTGGCCGCATACCTCGCCGCGCAGCTGAACGTCCCCCTTCTGGCCAGGCTCCATCGGCGCGCGCCGTGGCTGACACTGGGCGCACTCGCGGCGCTGGTCATTGCGGTTGATTGTTTTCGGAGGGCCATGCCGCTCCTGGCCTACGTCAACATGCTCTTCTTGTGGTGCGCCGTGCAGCAGCTCGGCTTTTTCATGGCGGACGGTTTCCTCGCCCGCCGCAGCAGATCGTGGCTCGTGGGCCTGATTGCTGCCAGTAACCTGCTGCTGCTGATCGTCACCGGCCTTGGCCTGTACCGGGACAACATGCTGGTGAACCTGAATCCGCCCAATTTCTGCCTGCTGCTGCTTGGCGTTTCCCAGGCCGCCACTCTTCAGCTCTTCCGGCCGGCGCTGGACCGGATCGCCAGGATTCCCTGGTTCTGGACCACGGTGTCGGTCGTCGGCCGGCGCGCCATGACGGTCTATCTCTGGCATCTGCCCCTGCTCGCCGCCATGGCCGGGCTGCTCTTGCTCACTGACTTTCCCAAGCCGGCGTCCGCCACGGCCGCATGGTGGTGGTCGCGCCCGCTGGTGCTCCTTGGCGTCATTGCGCTGCTGCTGCCGGTCGTTGCCCTGTTCGGGCGGCTGGAGGAACGTCCGACGGCGGCCGCCCACTCGCGCGGGCGGCCGCCTGCCGCGGTGCTGACTGCCGCCGTCGTCGTCTTTATCCCGGTGGCGGACGCCGCGTTCAATGGCCTGACGCTGGCTCTCCTGGGCGGAGGCGCCGCCTGCTTCGCGCTCGCCGTGCTGCTTCTGGGCCGGGTGCCGGCCCGTGCAACGGAAGCATTGCCAGCCAGATCATTAAGTGCCAATGTCGAACCATGACGGAGAACACGGTATCCACCGAGGATCAATTCACACCGGATGTCAGCACCTTCCGGAACGATAAACTCCACCGCTACGAGCTGCACGTTGGGGGAAAGCTTGCGGTGCATATCCGGTTCCTGGACAAGCCCGGGCATGTCGACTTCATTCACACGGAAACGGCGGAGGAGTTTCAGGGCCAGGGGCTCGCCAACGTCCTCGTGCACTTTGCGCTGGACGACGTCGTGGCCGCGGGTAAGAGGATCATTCCGCACTGCCCCTTCACCGCGCGATACCTTCGCCAGCACGAGGTCTACACACAGTGCATTGACTGGCCGGAGGAGGCTGCGCCCACACTCCTCGGCACATAACCGTCCCGGCGCGCGCTTGGGAGGCGAAAAGCTCGGCCGCCGCTATGAAGCCCGGCCGGGCGTGCAGACTTGTGAGCCCCGCGACATTTCCGTACGATCGGTCTGGGCTATGCAGTTGGCTTGCGGACTTTCTCCTGGAGAATTCTTTGAACCACAAACTGCTGCGCGTCCCCGTCCGAGCGGACCTTGATCCCGGACGTGCCACCCTCGAAATCGGTGGCTGCGCGCCCCAGACGAATTTCCCCGCGCCCCTTCGCGTGCCATTCCGTGCCGAACGGCACACAGGATGAGCGGGGACGATCTTGCCCGCTACCTCGACGAGTCCGTCGATCCGGCTGAGGCAGTCGCAGCCATGTCGGAGTCGGCGCTTGCCGAGTTGGCCGACGCCCTCTATCGTCACCTGGACAGTCCCAGCCCCGCCTTCGGCGCCCACTCGTGGTACACGCAGGTCACGGATGAACTCAGGCTGAGGCGGTTGACCGGGGCCGGGCCTGATGCCGTAGAGCCCGAAGACCATGGCCCCGGCGGATCCTCCGGCCGTGAGGTGTCTGCCAGCTAGCTGTACTGCCCAGACCAGCTAGCCCGCCCGGTCCGCCGCGCGCTTTGTGGCCTGACTGGTGGCCTACGCCTTGTGGCCTACGATGGCGGCTGCTCCCGGCTGCGGCGCCACTGGGAGGCGTGCCAGAACAGCAGGCCCATGAAGCCCAGGAGTCCGGCAAACAGCAGGAAGGGCGCGAAGGTCATCCACATGTAGCCCACCGGCGTGGATTCCGGTGACCCAGGCACGCTAAGCAGTTCCTGGGCAATCGTGAAGGCCGCGAAGGCCGCCATGATCAGGCCTGCGGCAACCGCCCAGAGCGCCACGATGAACGGGTTGATGGACAGCCTGCCGTGCCCGGACGCCCCGCCGTCCGTCGTGCCCCATTGCCGCCTTCCGGGGCCGTAGGTGCCGGTGCCCGATACGCCGTCGGCAGGTTCGCGGCCGTAGCGGGCGGGGTTTCCGCGCGCGTCAATCTCCGTGAAGTTGATCGGGTCGGAGCCGGCGTCGGACATGTCCCCTGCTTCCCGCCGTGCCCGGGTTTTCCTCCGGTGCACAGGCCTGTTGAAACCTTGTTTTGGAACTCTACTCCGGAGGACTTCCGGCGGCCATGGCACCGGGATCCGGCCACCCCTTCTGCTCCGCCGCCGGCGTGCAACTCCCATGCCGGGGCATCCAGAACGGGCATTATGCGCCCTCGCCGAGCCCTCGGGAAAGTCAATGACGCCCCAGTTACCCAAAAAATCCGCGCCGTTTCGCGGTTTTAGGGAATTACATCATGAAAGTTTGACTAAAAGGGTGTCCTAAGTAAGGCTTGCCTTGCTCAACAGTGTTTTCCAGCCCGAGGATAGGACCACCGCCGTGACGTTGCTGCCCCCCGTTGATGAGTTGCCAGCGAACGAGATATGCGCCGACGAAGGAATTGCCGGCGACGCCGGCGCGGACAAGGCCCCCGTGGCCCACGCCTACCCCGATTTTGGGTCCCGCGTAGAACTTGCCTTGTCCGCCAGCAACCACCTCTTCAACGCCCGCAATGCCCCGCGATACGTGGCCCAGGTGCTCCAAGGGGTCAACGCCGTGGCCACCAAACTCGAGCGGAACACCCAGCCGTTCACCGGCATCGGACCCTCGGACATGGAGCGCCGCGTCCGGGAGGTCGACCTGGACCGGCCGCTGCCGGATACAGCAGCGGCGCTGGAGGAGCTCGAAGAGGTCTACCTCCGCGACGCCGTCTACTTTCACGATCCCAAATACGCCGCCCACTTGAACTGCCCGGTGGTCATTCCCGCGCTCGTGGGGGAGGCGGTCCTTTCGGCCGTGAACTCGTCCCTGGACACGTGGGACCAGAGCGCCGGGGGCACCATGATCGAGCGGCGCCTCATCGAATGGACCGCGGACCGCCTGCACCTCGGAGCCGCCGCGGACGGTGTGTTCACGTCCGGCGGAAGCCAGTCCAACTTCCAGGCCCTCCTGCTTGCGCGGAACCACGCCGTGGCGGCCCTGCGGCAGGATCCGGAGGCAGCAGGGCTCAGGCTCCCTGCCATGCTCGACAGGCTGCGCATCTTCACCTCGGAGGACAGCCACTTCAGCATCCGGAAGTCGGCCTCCATGCTCGGTCTGGGCTACGACGCCGTAGTTCCCGTGCGCTGCGAATCCGACCATCGCATGGACCCCGCCGCACTCGCCGGGGCGCTGGCTGATGCCAAAGACAGCGGCCTGGTACCGATGGCAGTCGTAGCCACCGCAGGCACCACCGACTTCGGCGCCGTGGACCCGCTTTCCGAAACCGCCGCGTTGGCCCGTGCCTACGGATCCTGGTTCCACGTTGATGCCGCGTACGGCGGAGGGCTCATGGTGTCGGGGCGTTACCGGCATCTCCTGACGGGCATTGACCTGGCGGATTCTGTCACTGTCGACTTCCACAAGACGTTCTTCCAGCCGGTCAGCTCAAGCGCACTGCTGGTCCGGGACGGCGCCATGCTCGGCCACGTGACCTACTACGCTGACTACCTGAACCCGGAAGCCGCTGCCCTTGCCGACATTCCCAACCAGGTGGACAAAAGCATCCAGACCACCCGGCGCTTCGATGCGCTCAAGCTCTGGCTGACGCTGCGGATCATGGGGGCGGACGCGGTCGGAGCGCTGTTCGATGAGGCGATCGACCTCGCCAAGAGGGTGGGCGCCGTGTTGGCGGCAGACCCGGACTTCGAACTCGCCGCGCCGCCCCAGCTCAGCACGCTCGTCTTCCGGTACAGGCCGCTGCTCGACGACGGCACGCGCCTTTCCGAGGACGGCGCGGACGCCCTGAACCCGGCCATCCGGGCCGCGGTCTTCGACTCTGGCGAAGCAGTGGTGGCCGGCACCAAGGTGGGCGGACGGCACTTCCTGAAGTTCACGCTCCTCAACGCCGAGGCCACGCTCGAGGACATCGTCGAGATTATCAGCCTGCTCCGCGGAACCGGTGCCGCACTGCTGACCCGGAAGGAGGCAGCAGCATGAGCATCCCCGCCTTTGACGCTTCCAGCGCGCCCCGCATTTACGACCTTGCCGGGATCGGCGTCGGCCCCTTCAACTTGGGGCTCGCCGCGCTGAGCGCCCCGGTTGAGGGACTCGACGCGGTGTTCCTGGAGCGCCGTGAATCATTCGACTGGCACCCCGGCATGATGCTGGAGCCAGCCCACCTGCAGGTGCCGTTCATGGCAGACCTCGTGACGCTCGCCGACCCCACCTCGCCCTATTCGTTCCTGAACTTCCTCAAACAGACCGGCCGGCTCTACCGCTTCTACATCCGGGAAAACTTCTACCCGCTGCGCGCCGAGTACAACCAGTACTGCCAGTGGGTGGCCGGCCAACTCGATTCGGTGCGGTTCGGCACGGAAGTCCGGGAGGTGACCTACGACGACGGCGTGTACACGCTTTCGGTGGACGGTACGGCCGGTCCGGAGGTACTTCGCGCGCGGCGGCTGGTGCTGGGCACCGGAACGTCGCCGTATGTGCCGGCGGCCTGCGACGGAATAGTCGACGCAGCGGCCAACGACAGAGGGGGACTTGTCCTCCACAACGCCGATTACCTGTCGAGGAAGAGCGAGCTGCAGAAGCAGCGGAGCATCACCATCGTGGGCAGCGGCCAGAGCGCGGCGGAAATCTACTGCGAACTGCTGCAGGAGATCGACGTCCACGGGTACCAGTTGAACTGGGTGACCCGCTCGGGCCGGTTCTTCCCGCTGGAGTACACCAAACTCACCCTGGAAATGACGTCCCCGGAGTACGTGGACTACTTCCACGGGCTCCCGCAGGAGCAGCGCGACGGCCTCATCAAGAGCCAGAAGAACCTGTACAAGGGCATCAATTCCGAGCTCATCGACGCCATCTACGATCTCCTGTACACCAAGAGCCTCTCCGGCATGGTGGATACGCAGCTGTTCACCCACTCTGCGCTGACCGGCGCGTCATGGGACGCGGCCTCGGGTTCGCACACGCTGCGGCTGCGGCACGAGGAGCAGGGCGCCGACTACACGCTGGACACGGAGGCGGTAGTCCTTGCCACCGGCTACAGCTACCAGGAACCGCGGTTCCTGGCCGGCGTGCAGGACCGCATCGCACGCGACAGCAGCGGCAGGTTCGCCGTCGAGCGCAACTACAGCACCGGCATCGAACCCGGTGAGATCTTCGTCCAGAACGCCGAACTCCACACCCACGGCTTCGTCACGCCGGACCTCGGCATGGCTGCCTACCGCAACTCGTGCATCCTGCGCGAGATCTGCGGCCGCGAGGTCTATCCCGTGGAGCGCAGCATCGCCTTCCAGCAGTTCGGGGCGCCACAGGCCTTTTCCCCATCCGACCCTATTCAACACCTACCCGAGCAGATGGAGTTTCCCATGCCACAGTCCCACGTTCCCGCAACCACCCAGATCGGGGAGGCATCATGAGCGCGGCAGAAACCATCGATCTGCACGTTTTGGCCGACTCGGCACACGTTGACGCGGTCCTTCGCTGCTGGGTGCGGGAACGCGGGGTGACGGTCGACGGTGACGGCATCTTCACGGCGGTGCCTGGCACTTCGATGAACGTGAGCGCCCGCTGCACCCACTTCTCCAGGACTGGCTTGCACAACTTCAGCGACGTCGCGGTGGTGCACCCGGACAGGACGCGGCATGACGTGGGCGCCGAAGAACTGCTGTCCCTTCTGACAGCAGGGGCAGACGAGCAGGAACGCTCCCTCCTGCTGCGCCGGACGCGGGAATCGATTCGCAACGTCAGCACCTTCGCTGCCCGGGAAAGGAACGCTTCGCTGGACAGGCCGCTGTTCCTGGACGGTGAACGGTCACTCCTCCTGGGCCACCTGCAGCACCCTGCCCCAAAGAGCAGGGACGAGCTCGGCGCAGACGAACTCGAGGCATACTCGCCGGAGCTCGGCGGACGTTTCCAGCTGCACTGGTTCGAGGCCCACCGTTCGGTGGTTGCACAGGACCAGGCCGCCGGTGCCCCTTCCCTCGGGGGCAAGGACGTGCACGAACTGCTCGCCGCGATTGCCGGGTACAGCCCTGCGCCCGGCCACGTGCTGATCCCGGCACACCCCTGGCAGGCGGCGGCCGTGCAGCAGCGCGGGGCCGTCCGGGAGCTGATGGCCGCCGGGCTGCTCCGGCCGCTGGGTCCCCTGGGCGATGAATGGTGGGCCACCTCAAGCCTGCGCACGCTCTTCCATCCTGGCCATGCAGTGATGCTGAAGCTGTCCACGGGACTGAAAATCACCAACTCCGTCAGGGAGGCGACCGCCACCGAACTCAAGCGGGGCGTCGAAGTAGACCGGCTGATTGGTGCCGGTTACATCACCCATAGCGACCCGGGCTTCACCATCGTGAGGGATCCGGCGTGGGCGGCCGTCGTTGACCCCTCGGATGCCACGGGCGGAACCCTGACCGGGCTGGACGTCTCGCTCCGGGAGGTCCCGGACGGCGTGGACCGGATGGTGTGCCTGGCAGGCCTCATTGCGCCCTCGGCTCCCTCCGGTCCGGATGCGTGGGGCCCGAGCCTCCTGGCCCGGTGGTGCACCGACCCCGTGGCGTGGCTTGGCACTTATGTGGACCGCGTCCTCGTGCCGATGCTGGGCCTGTACGCAAGCACCGGCATCGGACTTGAAGGCCACCAGCAGAACACCCTGGTGCGCCTGGACGCTGACGGCGCAATCACCGGCGGCGCCTACCGCGACAACCAGGGCTACTATCTGGCCGCCTCCCGCCTGGCCGACGTGCTGGCCTGCACCGGGGAACAGGGCAGCACCCTGGCGGTCGTCGAGGACGGCATCGTCGACGACCGGCTGACCTACTACCTCCTGCACAACCAGGTGCTCTCCCTGGTCGGATCGATGGCGGCCGAAGGAATGGCGGATGAGGAACTTCTGCTTGCGGTAGTCCGCGAGCGGCTGCAGGCGGCACTCCCGGCCCTGGCCGAGGAGGGCCCAGCCGGGGTACGGCTGGTGAACCGCTGGTTGAACGCCCCGACCCTGCCGTGCAAGGCACACCTGGCCACGCGGCTGGCCGGAATCGACGAGGTGGTGGCGCCCCTGGACGCCCAGTCCGTGTACCTGGACGTTCCCAACCCGCTGGTGGTCCGCGCATGACGGGCTTGAACTGGAACCGGAACCTGTTGCTTGAGGACCACGTCCTGCGCCCGGCCACGCCGGCTGATGCGGAAGGCCTGGCAACCCTCATGGCCGAGCCCGACGTCGAGCAGTGGTGGCACCAGGCATGGCCGGCGGACAGATGGGCGGAGTATGTTGGCGGCCTGCTCCGGAATCCCGACACACTGGCGCTAACGCTTGCCGCAGGAGACCGCGTGACGGGCTATGTGGAGGTCTACCGGGTGGCGGCCGATGTCCTCGGCCGGCATATCGCACACACCCAGACCGACCTGGGGATGCACCTCGCCCTAGGAGAACTGTCGAGGGGCCGCGGCCTGGGCGCACGCGTGATCCGCGGCGTCCTGGAAAGCGCCCCGGAGGTCCTGGCTGGCTGCGGTCGTCTCGTGGCGGAGCCGGACTTCCTGAACCAACGGTCCCACCGCGCCTTCGGCGATGCCGGCTTCCAGGCCGTTGGCACCGTGCAGTTGCCAGACAAGACCGCCTTGCTCATGGCGGCCGAGCCCGCCCCGCTTCCGCGGGACACGGAGTCCTCCCAGGACGCGAACGAAGCCTGCCGTGAAGGAGCCCAGCTGTGACCCATCTGCCATCCGCAAGGCTCCTCGCAAAACTGATCGGAGCTCTGCTCTCCGAGGGACTGCTCAGCGCCGAAGCAGCGAGCGCTGCACAAACGGGCACCGAATCAGTGGGCGCGGGGTCCACGGAGCCTCTGCGTCTCCATCTCGAAGGTTCGTCCTACCTTTTCCAGGCCAGGCGGACCGGCTTCGGCTCCTACGTCGTTGATCCGGAATCGGTCCGCCGGGTCAGCCGTGGCGTGCTGGGCGATGACGAGAGCGAACCGGCGGATGATCCGGGGCAGCTCGTCGTGGATGCAGCCAGCGCGCTCGGACTGACCGGGACCACCGTGGCCAACTACATCGCCGAGCTTTCCGCGACGCTCGCCGCCGATGCGCAGCTGGCAGCGAAGGGGATCTCCGCGAAGGAGCTGGTACGCCTGCCACATACCCAGATGGAAGGACAGCTGACCGGCCATCCCCTGCTGGTGGCCAACAAGGGAAGGCTCGGCTTCTCGGCGTCCGACTGCGCACAGTACGCCCCGGAAGCCGGCAGGCCGCTGCGTCCGGTGTGGCTTGCAGTGTCGCGCCGGCTGGCCGAGTTCCGGTCCGTTCCGTCCATGTCCGAGCGGGACCTGATCGACCGCGAACTGGATCCCGCAACGCAGGCTCGATTCAACGCCGTCCTGCGCGAAGCCGGGGCCGACCCGTCCGGCTATGTGCTGCTCCCTGCGCACCCCTGGCAGGTGGATCACGTGGTCCGGCAGCTGTGGTCCGGCAGCCTGCTGTCCGGGCAGATTATTGTCCTGGGGGAACAGGAGGACCAATACCTGCCCACGCAGTCGATCCGCACCCTGGTGAACATTGACGAGCCGACCAAACTGCAGATGAAGTTGCCGCTGAAAATTCTGAATACCTCGGTGTACCGGGGCATTCCCAGGCATTGCTCGTTGGCTGCTCCGATGACCACGCACTGGGTTCGGTCCATCTGGGATGCCGACCCGTACCTTGGCCGCCACACCGTGCTGCTGGGTGAAGTAGCCTCCGTAACGGTCCGGCATCCCCACCTCGCGGACTACCCCGGTGTGCCTTATCAATGGGACGAGACGCTGGGCTGCATCTGGCGTGAGCCCGTGGACCCCTCTCTGGCGGAGGGTGAGACGGTATGGCCCCTGGCAATGGTGCTGCACGAGGACCCGTCGGGCGACACGGCAATCGAGGCCCTGGCCGAACTCTCCGGCCGGGAGTTGGCGGACTGGCTTGGGGCCTTGGTGTCGGTGACCGTTCGGCCGTTGCTCCACCTGCTGCACACCTACGGGGTGAGCGTGAACCCGCACGGCGAGAACCTCATGCTCATTTGTGATGCCGAGGGGATGCCGAGCAGGCTCGTCATCAAGGACCTCGTCGACGACGTATGCGTGAGCACGGACCCTGTTCCGGCGCGTTCCTGGGAACCTGACGGCCACGTCCGTGTCCTGCCCCGCAAACCGTGGCACGTGCTCCGCCAGTACATTGTTGACGCGCTGTTCCTGGGCGTCTGGGGTCCCCTCGGTGAGTTGCTGGATGCCCGCGGCCTGCCGGTGACGTCGGCGGACCTGTGGAACCTGACCCGTGGGGTCATCACGGAGTACGCCGACTCCCACCCGGGACAGGCTGCCCGGCTGGAAGCCACCGGTTTCCTGGGACGGGAGTTCGGACGCTACCCGCTCAACGGCTATCGCCTGCGCCTGGGCTACACCGACCTCGATACACGGCCGCCCGTTCCGAAGGCAGGAACCATGCCGAACCCGATGTACCGGCCCTGACCTGCGTGTTCCCCTGTGACGGCACGCCCTTCCCGGCCCGGCGCGTCCCGGGAAGGGCGGCGCTAAGCTAGCGTCATGACGACAGCCCTCATCACCGGTGCCACTGCGGGGCTCGGCGCGGAATTCGCGCGCCAGCTGGCGGAACAGGGCCACGACGTGGTCCTCGTGGCCCGCGACGAGCAGCGCCTCAAGGCGACCGCGGCGGACCTCGAGCGGCGGTACGGCACCACGGCTGAGGTGCTGCCCGCCGACCTGACGGACGACGCCGGAGTGGCCGCCGTCGTCGCCCGTCTTTCCGATGCCGCGCGTCCCGTGGAGGTGCTGGTGAACAACGCAGGAATGGGGCTGCTCGAGGACTTCGACCGGAACAGCATCGAGGATGAGAAAAGCCATCTGAAGCTGCATGTCCAAACAGCCATGGAGCTCAGCCACGCTGCCTTGCAGGGGATGCTCGCGCGCGGTTCGGGCCGCATCATCAACGTGGCCAGCGTGGCGGCGTTCCTTCCCCGCGGTTCCTATTCGGCGGCGAAGGCGTGGCTGCTCAGTTTCAGCCGCTGGGCCAACCTGGCGTACTCGCCGCGGGGAGTGAAGGTCACGGCGGTCTGCCCGGGCTTCGTCCACACTGAGTTCCACGACAGGATGGGAATGGACAAGTCCGTCGCCCCCGGCTGGACCTGGTTGCGCGCGGGACGGGTGGTCCGGGAAGGCCTGGCCGACAACGCCCGGGGCAAGGCCGTGTCCGTTCCCACAAAGCGCTACAAAGTGCTGGCCGCCGCCGCGCGGATCCTGCCGGACCGGATCACAGCAGGCCCGCCGAGGAAGGCGAAGGAACCGGTGGAGGACTCCGGCGCGAACGGATAAACACCACCACAAGAATGCCGGTCACTGCCCCCACGGCTGTTTCGACGCCGCGTTCGGTAATGAGCACGTACGGGTCGGCCGGCGCCGCCAGCTGGGTCATCAGGAGAATGACCGGCGTGAAGGAAACCATCGCCAGCCCGTAGTGCCGCGCCATGAACAGCTCAGTGGTGAACTGGAAGACTATGACCAGGACGGCGAGGACGGCCGCTTCGGCCCCCGGGAAGTGGGGGAGCAGGGCCCAGGGGCCCGGCAGAAGCACGACGGCGACAATCACCAGCCCCAACAGCGTTCCGATGATGCGGTGGATGCCGCGGTGGACGCTGCTGGGCAGGTCCGCGCCGGCGAGCGGAACAGCTGCGGCCGCCATCGCCCAGTGCGGGTGGCCGCTGCCGGTCATGACGCCGACGGCACCCGCGGCGCCCACCGCGGCTGTGTAGCGCGCGGCGTGCACGAGGGCCCGCTGCCGGAACCGCCCCCCCGCAGCCTGGCGGCATTCCGCGTTGCACCGGGGTCCCATGCCCGGCCCCGGATCCAGCCGCCGAAACCCACGAAAAGCGAGAAACCGGCCGATGCGGCCGCAATGAGCAGGGCAACGTACCAGGGAACAGCCGTGGGTACGGAAGCGCAGGCGCCCAGGGCGAGGATGCCGAAAAAGGGGCCGTTGGGCTTGAGCCTCACCCTGTCCGAGTACACGGACCCAACACCTGCGAGGATTGCTTCCACGCCCACGAGCCACCAGGAATGCAGGTGGTTAACAGACAGGAAGACGCCCACCGCCACGCCGGACAGCAGCACGAGTGCCGCCTGCAGCTGATGCCTGAGCCGGAGCTGGTGGGGCTCATTCCGCCCGTACATGCCGGTGAGGGCGCCAAAGACAGCGTAGGTGATCAGGTCCGGCCGGCCGCCGAGTAAAAGGAGCAGCGACGGAACCGCCACGCTGATGGCCACCCGCAACGCGGAAACGTGGTCATTGTTCGCGGGTCCCAGGCTGTGGAGCTGCCGGAAGTGGCTCAGGACGGGCCGCACGGCAACTCCTCCAACCGATCAGGCTGGCCGTCCCGCGGGGCGGCACTTGCAAAGGGACATTCCTATAGAAACTAGCACCGCCGGGACAGCACCCGGGATTCCTGTTACCCGCGGGCATGGCAAAGGCCTGCCCAGTGTGCTTCCCCCAAGGACAGCACGCCGGACAGGCCTTCACCACGGACGCGGGGCGTCTGGAACATCAGGCGTTGGCAGGAACCTTGTCCCTGTCCGGGTCCGCCTCGTCTGCCCGGTCCGCCAGGATCTTCTTCTCGGCGTCCACGGCGTCGAACGGCAGGTCGTCGAGGTCAAGCAGCGGGTTGTCGTCCTGGCCAGCCACCAGTTCGCGGGCTTCGGCCTGCGTGTCCACGCTCGGCATGGATCCCGGCAGAGGACGCTGGGCGGATTCCTTCAGGAAGTAGATGGCGATCGCACCAATGGCCGAGGTGGCCATCAGGTAGTAGGCCGGCATCATGTCGTTGTCCGTCGCCGAGATCAGCGCGGCGACGATGAACGGGGTGGTGCCGCCGAAGATCGCTACGGAGAAGTTGTAAGCGATTCCCATAGCGCCGTAGCGGCTGGCCGTGGGGAACTGGGCGGGCAGCGCCGAGGCAAGGTTGGCCACGTAGAAAGTCACCGGGAAGGCCACGAGGGCCAGGCCCGCCAGCGTGGACCAGGTGCTGCCGATGCCGATCAGCATGAACGCCGGGGCAGCCAGCACGATGGTGCTCACCGCGCCGATCCACAGCACGGGGCGGCGGCCGATGCGGTCGGACAGCTTGCCGGTCAGGGGGATGCACAGGCTCATGACAATGAGGACGGGAATGGTCAGCAGAGTTCCGTGGACCGGATCGTAGCCCTTGGACTCGGTGAGGTAGGTCGGCATGTAGGAGGTCAGGGCGTAACCCGCGGTGTTGGCGGCGGCTACGAGAATCATGGCCACGATGAGTGAGCGCCAGTAGGCCTTGACGATTCCGACCGGGCCCTTGACGGCGGCAGCGTCTCCGGCTGAAGCGTCCTTGGCCTGCTCCTCCTGGGCATCCAGGGTTGCTTGGAACTGCGGGGATTCCTCGATCTTGCTACGGAAGTACACAGCGATGAGGCCGAGCGGGCCGGCGATGAGGAACGGCAGGCGCCATCCCCATTCCTCCATGGCGGACTGGCCCAGCGTCAGCTGCAGCACGGAAACCAGGGCCGCACCGAGGGCAAACCCAAGGTAGCTGCCGAGGTCCAGGAAGCTGGCGAAAAAGCCGCGCCGCTTGTCCGGGGCGTACTCGCTGACGAAGGTGGTGGCGCCGGCGTATTCGCCGCCGGTGGAGAAGCCCTGGACGATCTTGAGCAGCACCAGCAGGCCAGCGGCCCAGATACCGATCTGGGCGTAACCCGGAAGCAGACCAATGGCGAACGTGCTTGCGGCCATCAGCATCAGCGTGGCGGCGAGGACCTTCTGGCGTCCGATCTTGTCACCGAGCCAGCCAAAGATCACGCCGCCCAGCGGGCGGGCGATGAAGGTCGCGGCAAAGGTACCCAGCAGGAACAGCGTCTGGACCTTGGCGTCAGCCTCGGGCAGGAACACCGGTCCCATGGTGGTGATCAGGTAGCCGAACACGCCAACGTCGTACCACTCCATGGTGTTGCCGACGATGGTGCCGCCGAGCGCTTTTTTCAGCATGGGCTGGTCTACGACATTGACGTCGGACTCCTTGAGCCGGCGACGTGCGAGTAGCTTTGGTTTCTTCACACCCTGGGGTGCCACTTGGTTGGTTCCGCCGGCGTTCATAACGCCTGCTGAAGAGTCGGTCGTGCTTCGGTCTATGGGCATTTGGGCGACTCCTGTGGAGGTCATTTGCTTGCGACTTGTAGCTGCCCCGCTCCGGGCAGGCCTTCAATTTTACGCGATCTTCGTGGTCAACGAGGGTTTCGTGGCGTATGATCACGCGTTTCAGCCCGGAATGCGGGTCATATCCCAGATTTGTTTTGCCCGGTTTCACCCCGTGATTCCGCGGAATAGACGCCCGAACCGGCATCGTTATCAAAAATTTTCGTTTCAGGCCCGGTTTTAGGACCGAAATCATGGGTAATCGGCGTCCTGCGGACGCGGCGGGCGCCCGTATCGGGGCCGGAAAGTGGCGCGAATTGAACCGATCACCCACGGTGCTCGTCTGATCGGGTAACCCGGTCCGGGATCCGGGGCCGTGGGAGCAGGATTGACGACTCCAGTCAGGGGTGTTGGGCATGGATTATGTAATCAGCGGTCTGCCACTGCATGTGCTCGTGGTGCACGGCACTGTGGTCATCGTGCCGCTGGCAGCAGTGTGCACGGTGCTGAGCATCGTGTGGCCGGCAGCCCGCAGGCGGCTTGGAATCGTGACGCCGCTCATTGCCCTGGTGGCGCTCATCATGGTCCCCATCACCCAACAGTCCGGACAATGGCTGATGCAACGGGTGGACACGACCCCTGCCATCACAACCCACTCCAATCTCGGGGGCACCCTTCTGCCCTGGGTCACCGGCGTGTTCATCGTGGCCACCGCTCAATGGCTGTGGTTCCGGTACGGGACCACTCAAGCGGAAGGAATGCGCAGGAAACTCGGAACCGCGGGTATCCGCATTGCCGCGGCAATCGCCGTCGTGCTGGTTCTTGTCCTGTGCGGCGGAACTGTCATCAGGGTGGTTGAGATCGGGGAAGCCGGAACCCGCGCTGTCTGGGAAGGCTCTTTCAACATCGGCACCCGGGACTGAAGGCCTTGCGGGGGTTCCCGCCCGGCAGGTTTCTGCATATCGTGAAGCCATGGGAACACTGATCTTTGAGTAGCTGGCCGGCCGGCCGCCGTGGGATTGCTCTGCGGACTGCCGCCCCGCCACCTACACCACAAAAGTCCACGCCTGTTGAGGCCCTGCCTCCGCGGTGTTCCCGGTCTCGCCGGAAATCCAGACTCCGGCCACCGGCAGCCCGAAGGCAGACCTGCAATGGCTTCGTTTCATCGGGGAAAGGAAGAACAAATGGCTGACACGAATAAAGGACGCTCCATCAAACCGGAGGTGGCCTCACACCTGGCCGAGTCAATGGACAGGCCGCCGCTGCCCACGCCGGAAACCATTGCCGTAACGTCGGCGATGGGCGGCGGGCATCAGTGGCCGGACGGCAACGGCAAGCACCGCCATCCCAAGGACCGCGGTAACAACCGTGGCCGCATGGGCCAGGAGGCCGCAGTGACCGCTGTGCACCGGACCAGCCGTCCCCAGATGCCGCACTCGTCCTGAGCTGCTGAGGACCCGCAATTGGTCTGAAGATACGCAAACGGCCTGGCGACGCGCGAATTCGCGTGTCGCCAGGCCGTTTGAGTGTCGCGGGAAGCTTGGCGCGTCTCAGGCCGCTTTGGTCATTCGGCGACGACGTCCTCCGGTTTTTTGTCCAGGCGCCAGCCGCGCCACACGGGATGCCTGAGCTTTCCGCTGCCGGTCCATTCCCCGAAGGTCACTTCGCCCACGAGATCCGGCGCGATCCAGCGCGCGCCGGCGGCGTCCAGGGCCGGCACGTCATCGAACGGCGAGGTCTTCCGGGCCAGCCTGTCCATGGTCTGGCGCAGTTCCCGCAGCTCCTGCATGCTGAAGCCGCTGCCCACGCGGCCAACGTACCGAAGCTTCTTACCCTCCGGCAGTCCCAGCAGCAGCGCTCCCACGGTGTCGGACCGCTCGCCCTTCCCGGGCCGCCAGCCGCCCACCACTACTTCCTGGGTCTGTTCGATCTTGAGCTTGATCCACGACCGGCTCCGCTGGCCGCTGACGTACCGGCTGTCGACGCGTTTCGCCATCACGCCTTCCAGGCCGAGTTCCCGCGCACTTTCCAGGATGTGCTCCACCCGCTCGTCCAGTGTTTCCGACAGCTGCACCGGGCAATCCGACGGGCGGTAAAAGTCAACGAGCCGTTCCCGGCGTTCCCGGGCCGGGCGCCGGCGCAGGTCTTCACCGGCCTCGGCCAGCAGGTCGAACAGCATCAGCCGCACCGGAATGGCTGCGCGGGCCTTCTTCACATCGCCCGGTCTGGTCAGTTTCATCCGTCCCTGGAGGAGCCCGAAGTCGGGCCTGCCGCGGGGCCCGACGGCGATGATCTCGCCGTCCGCGATGAAGTCCTGCGGCGGCCAGCAGCCACGGTCAGTCAGCTCTGGGTAGCTGGCGGACATGTCGTTGCCGTTGCGGCTGAGGAGCCGGACCTTCTCCCCGTCCGCCACCACCAGGGCACGGATCCCGTCCCATTTGAGTTCGAAAAACCACTCGCTGCCGTGCAGATCCGCCGGCGTCCCGGCCGTCGCCAACATCGGGGCGGGGTCCTCCACCATGGCGTTCCGGCCTGCGGCAGCACCGGGGTCGGTGACAGCGGCGCTGGTGCCCGTGCCGCTGCCGGTATCCCTGGGCGGGGCCGCGGCCGGGGAGGCGGCCGGGGTGACCTCCGCTTTGGGCGTTGGGGGAGTGCCGCGCCTGCCCCTTATGCCCTGCGCCTTGTCCATCAGGTGGATGAGCCATTGTCCCTGCCCGCCCTCGCCCTTCCCGGTGTGGATCAAGGCGAATTTCCTGGTGCCGCCAAGGCCGCCGCCCTCCTGGCCTGTGAGCGTGGCGATCACTTCCTTGCCGTTGACCCACTTTTCCAGCTCATAGACGCCTTTGTCCCAGATGCTGACGGTGCCGGCGCCGTATTGGCCCTTCGGAATGGTGCCTTCGAAATCGGCGTAGTCCATCGGATGGTCCTCCGTCTGGACGGCCAGGTGGTTCTTGGAGCCGCTCTCCGGTACGCCCTTCGGCAGCGCCCATGAGACCAGCACGCCGTCGTGCTCAAGCCGGAAATCGTAATGGAGCCTGCTCGCGTGGTGCTCCTGGATCACGAAGATTTCCGGAGCATCGTTGGTTTGGACGCGGAGGTGCTTTTCAGCGGTGAACGGTTCCGGCGTCTCTTCCCGGTCCCGGAGGGACCGGTACTTATGCAGCCGGGGGTCCTCGTGGCCGCCACGGCGGCGGTGCGCGCCGGAGTCTGCACCGTGGGCCTGTCCGCTGATCTCGTCGACGACGGCGAACGGGTCTTTGCCGCTTTCGACCCTGCGCATGACCTCCTCATAGTTCAGCTGCCGGAGGGAAGACGAGGACAGCTCCCGCCACGTTCGCGGAGCCGCGACTGTGGGCCTCAACCGGCCACGCAGCGAATAGGGCACGATCGTGGTCTTGGCGGCATTGTTTTGGCTCCAGTCGACGAGAACCTTGCCGGTCCTCAGCGACTTCTTCATGTCGCTGACGGCCAGATCCGGATGGTCGGCCTCAAGGGCCCTGGCCAGCTCGTGCGCGAAATCGGAAACCTGATCGGAGGACTGCGTGCCGTCCAGTCCGGCGTACAGGTGGATGCCCTTGCTGCCGCTGGTCACCGGCACGGGTTCGAGCCCCACGTCCTTCAGGATGGCCCGGGCCAGCCTGGCCACTTCGGCGCACTCCGGCAGCCCCGCCCCTTCGCCGGGATCCAGGTCAAGCACGATCCGGTCCGGGGACAGGGCGTTGCCATGGGAGTCCACGCGCCACTGCGGGACGTGGATCTCGAGCGAGGCAATTTGCGCCAGCCAGGTCAGCGTCGCGGCGTCGTTCACCAGCGGATAGTAGTTGGTACTGGTCTTGTGCGTGATGGCGGCGCGGGGAACCCAGCCAGGGGTGGAATGGTCAAGGTTCTTTTGGAAGAACATCTGCCCGGGCTCGTCCGCAGTCCCAACGCCGTGGACCCACCGCTTGCGCGTCGCGGGCCGGTCGGCAGCGGCCGGGATGAGGACCGGCGCCACCGCAGCGTAGTAGGCCAGGACGTCAGCCTTGGTGGTGCCCGTGGCGGGATAGAGCACCTTGTCCAGGTTTGTCAGCGTCAGCTCACGGCCGGCCACGCGGACACGTTCCTTACCGCCGGCCAAGGGGCTTCACCTCCGGGGCAGGGTGATGTTCACTTGTCTCATGAGAGCCATCTGGAAAGGTGCCATTGCATTCGGGCTGGTCAACGTCCCCGTCAAGGTGTACAGCGCCACCGAGGACCACGACATCAGCCTCCATCAAGTGCATAATTCCGACGGCGGACGGATCCGCTATCAGCGACGCTGCGAGGTGTGCAGCCAGGTGGTGGACTATGCGGACATCGAGAAAGCCTACGAGGACGACGGCCGGACGGTGATCCTTTCCCGCGAGGAGCTCAAGGCCATTCCGGCCGAAAACAGCCACGAAATTGAAGTGGTGCAGTTCGTGCCGTCCGAGCAGCTCGATCCCATCATGTTCGAGAAAAGCTACTTCTTGGAGCCTGACTCCAAGTCGCCCAAAGCCTATATGCTGCTGCGCCGGGCGCTCGAGGACACCGACCGGGTGGCGATCGTGCAGTTTGCATTGCGGGACAAGACCCGCCTGGGTGCCCTCCGGATCCGGGACGACGTCCTGATGCTGCAGGCGCTGCTGTGGGCGGACGAGGTGCGTGAAGCGGAGTTCCCTTCCCTGGATACGTCCATCCGAATCTCCGCCCAGGAACGCGAGATGTCCGCCGCGCTGGTGGAGTCCATGGCTTCCGATTTCGAGCCGGAGCAGTTCACGGACGACTACCAGGCCCAGTTGCGCCAGCTGATCGAGGCCAAGCTGGAGAAGGGCGATGCCCTGGACACGGAAGAGACCTTCGGCGCCGAGGCCGCGGCATCGGGCACCGGCGAAGTGATCGACCTGATGGAGGCGCTCAAGCGCAGCCTGGACCGGAAACGTGGAGCAGGCACGCGGGCAGCCGACGACTCTGGCGGCTCTGAATCCGAGGACGGCTCTGAATCCGAGGACGACGACGCCGAGGAAGCGGGGACGGCCAAGCCGGCGTCCGGCCGGGCCAGGTCCGGCAGGAGCGCAGCAGCCAAGACGGACAGCTCCAAGGCCGGAACGGCGAAGACCGGAGGCACCAAGGCCCGAACTGCGAAGAGTGCCCAGGACGGGGCGTCCTCCTCTGAGGCGAAGGCCCCCGCCAAGAGTGGGGCACGGTCCACGTCCAAGCCGGCAGCTAAATCTGCCGCCAAGACCACCGCCACTAAGACCACGGCCGCCAAGACCACCACCACTAAGACCACCGCCACCAAGGCAAGGAAGGGCGCCTGAGAACCCGGGCGCCCCGCCCTCCGGTCCCATGAGCGGCCGCTCAGGAGTTTCTGAGCGCAGAAATGAGTTCGCTCTTCTTTTTGCCTGAGTAGCCCTTGAGGCCGACTTCCTTGGCTTTGGCCTTCAATTGGTCCACCGTCCAGTCGTCGTAGTCCCCGGACTTGCCGCCCTTGCGGCCAACGGCGGACCGGCCCTTCTGCGCGGCCGCGTTCGAGATGCGGGCCGCCTTCTGCTTTGAGGCGCCCTCATCACGAAGCTCTTCGTAGAGTTTGGGATCCTTCAGGCTGGGATTCTTTTTCTCGGGCATCGTTCCCTCCAGGACTGTGTTTCTTTCGCCGGCGTTGCCCTACGGGGCGTCTACCTCTCCGCGGTTAACGGACGCCCGCCACGCGCCCGTTTCGATGCCGCGGGACTCGATGAACTCCTTGAAGCGCAGCAGGTCGGACTCGACCTGGGTTTCATCGACGTGTGCCGCGGCGCCGGTCCTCTCCAGGAGGCCCTCCGGCTCCCATTCGAGCTGCACATTGACCCGGCAGAGATCCGCTCCGAGGCGTTCGAAGGTGACCCTTCCGGCATTGCGGGGCTTGTCCTTGCTGACCCACGCTATGCACGTGTCCGGTGTCTGCTCCAGGATCTGCGCGTCATACTCCCGTTTGATGCCGGCCACCTTGGTGCGGAAATGCAGCGAGGTCTCATCGATTTGCTCGACGGACTCCACTCCCTTCATGAACCGGGGAAAGGATTCGAACTGCGTCCACTGGTTGTAGGCCGTGCTGACCGGAACTTCGACCTCAATGCTCTCGTGCAGGGTTGCCACTCTGTCATCCTCCTTCAGCCCGGGGTCTCCGGTGCGGTATGGAACGGCTGGGCGGTATGGAACGGCTGGGCGGTATGGAAAGGCCGGGCTACAGTTCCAAGCTAGTAGGGCAGAGGAGCAAAAACAAGAAACTAGTAAGTTTGCTTAGCAACTTGTGTTCACGCCGGGTTGGGGGGTATTCCGGGCCGGAACAAGTCCGGAAACGGCGGCGGCCGGCCCCTGCGCAGCATCCGCCCTCTCGGGAAGCTGTGGCAGGGGCCGGCCGCTATGAGGCTGCCAGCGCCTTATTCGGCGTCGTGGTCCGTCTCAAGGATCTGGACCAGGCGGTCGAGGGCGGCATCCGCGCCGTCGCCTTCTGCCCGGAGCACCACAACGTCGCCGTGCGATGCGCCAAGGCTCATCAGGGACAGGATGCTGGCGGCGTCCATGGCTTCGTCTGCCGGCTCACCTTCGCGGGCGATGGTGATGTCGAGGTCAAACTCGCCGGCTGCCTCGGCGAAGATCGCGGCCGGGCGTGCGTGCAGGCCCACTCGGCTGGCGACGGTTGCGGTACGTTCGGACATTTCTGCTCCTTGCATTTGCAGTGCGGGGTTTGGGGTGCTGGAGGCCAGCGGGTCAGACAGAAACAGGGACAGACTCCACCGTATCAACGGTCTTGCGGGCCGCCCAGCGCTTGAGGGCGAGCACCACGAGAGCGGTGACTACCGTTCCGGCGAGGATGGAGATGATGAACATCAGCACGTTGCCGATGGCGAAGAACACGAAGATTCCGCCGTGCGGTGCCTGCGACGTGACGCCGAAGGCCATGGTGAGCGCACCGGTGACCGCGCCGCCCACCATGCTGGCGGGGATGACGCGCAGCGGATCGGCTGCGGCGAACGGAATGGCGCCCTCGGAGATGAAGGAGGCGCCGAGCAGCCAGGCTGCCTTGCCGTTCTCGCGCTCAGCCAGGCTGAAGAGCTTCTTGTCCAGGACGGTGGCGAGGGCCATGGCGAGCGGCGGCACCATGCCGGCAGCCATGACAGTTGCCATGATCTGCCACGGAGCCTGGTTCGTGGCGCTGCCGGCGCTCAGGCCGGCCACCGCGAAAGCGTATGCGACCTTATTAACCGGTCCGCCAAGATCGAAGCACATCATGAGGCCAAGGATGATCCCGAGGACCACGGCCGAGGCGCCGGTCATGCCGGAGAGCCAGCCGTTCAGGGCAGCGGTGAGGCCTGCGATCGGACCGCCGAGAACCATGAACATCAGGCCGGAGGCGACGATGGATGCCAGCAGGGGAATGATGACGACGGGCATCAGTCCGCGCAGCCAGCGCGGTACGGCCCAGCTCCCGATCACGTGGGCGATGTAGCCGGCGAGCAGGCCGCCAACGATACCGCCGAGGAAGCCTGCACCCATGAAGCCGGCCACGGCACCGGAGACGAAGCCTGGGGCAATGCCGGGCCGGTCCGCAATCGCATAGGCGATGTAACCGGCCAGGGCCGGGACCAGGAAGCCCATGGACAGGGCGCCGATCTTGAACATCACTGCACCGAGGTAGATGGCGAGGCCACCTTCGGGAAGGTTGCCGAAGTTGTTCTCAACAACAACCTTGTCGGCGACGTCGGTGATGTCGTACCCGCCGAGCAGGAAGCCCAGCGCGATCAGCAGGCCACCGCCGGCAACGAACGGAATCATGTAGCTGACGCCGGTGAGCAGTGCCCTCTTCAGCTTCTGGCCGATGTGCTCGCCCTTTTCGGCGGCTTCCTGCTCCGCCTGCTCTTCGGCACCGAAGTGCGGAACGCGGCGGGCGTTGGGGTTGTCCGCGGCGTCGAGTGCTTCCTGCACCATCTTGGCGGGCTCGTCGATGCCGCGCTTGACCGGGGCGTTGATGACGGGCTTGCCGGCAAACCGCTCCTTGCCGCGCACGTCCACGTCCACGGCGAAGATCACGGCGTCGGCGGCTGCGATGACGGCAGGGTCCAAGGGCTTGGCGCCCGAGGAACCCTGGGTTTCCACCTGCAGGTCGACGCCCACTTCCTGCGCGGCTGCGACGAGGGAGTCGGCTGCCATGTAGGTGTGGGCGATGCCGGTGGGGCACGCTGTAACGGCCACCAGGCGCTTGGGGCCGCTCTTAGCGGTGGCACCGCCCGTAGCCCCCGGCACTGCGCCGGCTGACGCTCCTGCGCCGTTGGCCACCGGCTCTCCGGACGGCGTTGCGGCCGCGTGCGCTGCCGGCTTGTCGGCCAGGGCGCCCTCAACGAGTTCGACGATTTCCGCCTCCGAGGATGCGGAGCGCAGCGCACCGGTGAAGTCCTTCTTAATCAGGGACCTGGCGAGCTTGGACAGGAGTTTGAGGTGCTCCTGGTCCGCACCGGACGGTGCCGCGATGAAGAAAATCAGGTCGGCAGGGCCGTCCTTCGCTCCGAAGTCGACCTTCTGCGAGAGCCGCGCCATGGCCAGCGTGGGTTCGGTTACCGCTGCCGAGCGGCAGTGCGGGATGGCGATTCCGCCTGGCACGCCGGTGGCGGTCTTCTGCTCGCGGGCGAAGGCGTCGGTAAAGAGGCCCTCGACTTCGCTGGCGCGGCCAACGGCCGCAACCCGGCCTGCAAGGTGCCGGATCACGTCCTCGGGCGAATTGCCCAGGTTCTGGTCGAGCTCGACCAGGTCGGTGGTGATGAGCTGAGTCACTGTCAATCCTTCCGGAGGGCCGTGATGGTTACGGCATCGGGGGTGGTTTGGTGGACTGCCGGAACTGTGGAGCCCGGCAGGGAAGCGGCTGCGGCGCCGTGCGCCACAGCTTGACGGAGGCAGTCAGCCGGGGCGGCGCCCTGGTCTGCGGCGAGCAGATAGCCGGCCAGCGACGAATCGCCCGCACCGACCGTACTGACCGCGGTGACCGGCGGATGCGTGGCCAGCCACGCGCCGTCGGCCGTTACAAGGACAGCGCCCTTTGAACCGAGCGTTGCCAACACGGCCCCCACACCGGAACGCACGACGGCGGCGGCGGCTGCCGCGGCAGCCTCCGGATCCGCTTCGAGTTCCTCAGCCGTGCTCACCGAGGCGAAACCTGCTGCGGCAGCGAGCTCCGCGAGTTCCTCGGCGTTGGGTTTGAGCAGGTCCGGTTTCCCGGACACTGCCCCTGCCGCGTCGCCGGCGATGGCCGCCGCGAGCGGTGCCCCGGAGGAGTCAACGGCGATCCGCGGAACGCTGTTTCCAGTGTCCGCGGAACGCAGCCTCCGGGTGACGGTGGCGTAAAAATCGGCAGGAACTCCGGGTGGGAGCGATCCCGCGAGGACAACCCAGCTTGCGCCCTTGGCGCGTTCCAGCAGCAGCCCGATGAGGGCCTCCTGCGCGTCCTCATCCAGCACGGGGCCGGGCTCGTTGATCTTGGTGGTGACCCCGCCCGGCTCCGTGAGCGCCACATTGGAGCGCAGCGGCTCGTGGATGGCCAGGGCCGCGAACGGCACCTTGGCATCCCGCAGGCCAGCCAGCACCGGATCGGAGTCGGCCCCCGGAAGTACCGCGAGGGTCTCCAGTCCCGACGCCACGAGGGCGCGGGAGACGTTGACTCCCTTGCCGCCGGACTCCTGGCTCACGGAGACGGCGCGCTGCACTTCGCCGCGCTCGAGGGGCCCGGGAAGCGCTACCGTGCGATCGAGGCTGGGGTTGGCTGTGAGGGTGACAATCATGCGATGACTACCTCCACGCCGGCCTCTGCGAGGGCCGCGGCTAGTTCTCGGCTGGGTTTGCGGTCAGTGATCACTGTGTCCAGATCCTTCAATGAGGCGAACTGGACCAGCGTTTCCGCGTCCAGCTTGGATGAATCGGCCAGCACCACAATGCGGCGGGCCGAATGGACGAATGCGGCCTTGACGGCCGCCTCTTCGGGGTCGGGGGTGCTGAGGCCAAAGCTGGCGTGGATTCCGTTGGTTCCCACGAAGGCAATGTCCGGGCGGAGCTTGTGTGCCGCGTCCACGGTTGCCTGGCCCACGGCAGCCTTGGTCAGTCCCCGGACCCGGCCGCCGAGGATCTGCAGCGCGATGCCAGGAGTGCTGGCGAGTTTGGCGGCGATGGGGACGGCGTGCGTAATGACCACCAGCTCCTGGTCCTTTTCCGCTCCCTTGGCTCCCTTGGAGGGGGCCGGGCCGGCGCTGCGGCGTGCCAGGATGTCGGCAAGGACCTCCGTGGTGGATCCGGCGTCGAGAACGATGCTGCTTGACGGCCCCTGCGGCAGGAAGGCGAGCGCGGCCTCCGCGATGCGGTGCTTCTGTTCCTGGCGCTGAATGGTCCGTTCGAGGATGCTTTCTTCAGTTGTGCTGAAGCGGTCTGCTGAGACGGCGCCGCCGTGGACCCGTCGGACGGTGCCGGCGGACTCGAGGGCGGCGAGATCGCGGCGGACCGTTTCGGTGGTGATCCGGAAGCGCTCTGCGAGGTCGGTCACGCTGGCACGGCCGCTGGCTGCTACGAGCCCTGCGATCTGCTGTTGACGCTCCTCGGCGAACACATACCCTCCATTGCGTAAGTACTGCCCTGCGTTAGTACTGCTAAACGTCCGGTCACTGCAGATCAGTGACTGCCATCACATGATCTGCAATTACTTGACTTTATCTTCGTTCATGTTGCTTTGTCAATGGAAAACCAACATGAAACCAAAACGCCGGGCCGGACCCGAAGGTCTGGCCCGGCGGTCCGGTGCTTGGGCTGGAGATTCACTGCGGGCCACCCTTCCCGCTCGAAGTGCGATCGGCTGGAGGGCGATCGGCGCTAGAGGCCGCCGTCGCGGCTTTCGTTGCGGGTGATGCGCTCGCCGGTATTGGGGTCCACCACCGAGCGGGACTCACTGACGCGCCGGCTCCTTCCGGGGTTCGCCATCACGAGGGATGCGATCAGGCCGATGACGCCTACGGCCATCAGGATGTAACCGACCAGGGTCTGGTCAACATTGGGAATGAGTCCGGGGGTGACGGCCCAGGCCAGGATGGCGCCCAGGGCAATGAGGAAAATAGCGGAACCGATTCTCATGACGTGCTCCTTGCGTTGGCGGGCTTCTCGCAACTTGGTAAGAACGGCCTGCCCTGCGCCACTTACTAAGCATGCTGTTAATCGTCAGGCTACATCCGAGTACACGTACTTTCAATCAAACGCGCAGGTCAGGCCCGAGAAGGAGTGCGGGACTGGATAGGCTGGTCCGATGGAGACGGTGGTGTGGTCGAAGCCGGCTGGTGAGCGTGCCGGGACGCCTTTGCTCGTGATGATGCACGGCTACGGCACCGACGAGTCGCGGATGGTGAACCTGTTCGACCACCTCCCGGCTGAATTCACCTGTGCTGCGCTGCGGGCTCCGATGCCCGTCGCGGACGGCTACGGCTGGTTCCTCCTCGATTACTTCTTGACCAATGACTTTGCCGATGTCATCGCGGCCGCTAACTCGGTCCTTGCCTGGATTGACTCCGTTAAGGGCGGGCACAGCAGTGTCAGCCTGCTGGGATACTCGCAGGGAATGGCCATGGCCAGCACGCTGCTGCGGCTGCGGCCCCGGGAGTTTCCGGCCGTCGTCGGGCTTTCCGGCTTCGTCCTGAACAACGATCTCCTTGCCCTGAGCGAATCCATCGAGGTCCCGCCCCCCTTCTTTTGGGGCAGGGACAAAGGGGACCTCGTGATCAACGAGGAAGCCATCGAGTACACCGCAGACTGGCTGGACGCGCACACCCTGCTGACCGCGCGCACCTACCCGGGAATGGGCCACGCGATGTCCAAAGCCGAGATGGTCGACGTCAGTGCGTTCCTTCGCCACTACGTTCTGTAGCCTGCGCCGGGCCGTCGAGCGTGGCGGGTTCTTAAAAACAATGGCAGGTTGTTAAAAACAGTTGCGGGGTAAATCTGCAAGCGCTTACACTCGACTTCGGCCGCGACTGCCGGTCCTCTGCTGGAGCGTTGAAAGGGCTGGACCGAGCGATGCATGCTGCACGAAGATTCGGCAGGTTTGCCCTGACGCGCCATCGCCCTCATCATGGAAGAAGACGTTTCTTAGAGCGCCTGCGCCCGGATGCCACTTAAGGCTGTGCCGTATGAAGCTCCGCGCCGCGCACCTCACCCGTGCTGAGCGAAGCACGCCCCTGATCTGCCGCCAATGATGGCGCCCCCTCCCTGCATGGTCCCCAACCACTGCTGTCCGCTCCCCGAAAGGACACCGCACCAGGCATGACTGAACTTCTGAACACAACCCCCGGCACCAGCCCCCAGAGCTGGACTCGCGCGTCTGCCATCCTTTTCGACCTGGACGGCGTGCTCACGCCCACGGCCATCGTCCATGAGCGTGCGTGGCAGGAGCTCTTCGACGGCTACCTGGCCTCTGTGCCCGGGAAGGCCGGCTACCGGGAGAGCGACTACTTCCACCACATTGACGGCAAGCCCAGGTTCGACGGTGTCCGGGACTTCCTGACCTCACGCGACATCGAACTCCCCGAGGGCCCCACCGACGACAACCCGGACAACGAGACGGTCCAGGGGCTGGGCAACCGGAAGAACAAGATCTTCAACGACATCGTCAGCTCCGGCGTCGACCCCTACGCCGGGTCGGTGCGCTTCCTCGAAGCCGCACTGGACCGGGGACTCAAGGTCGCCGTCGTCTCCTCATCCCGCAACGCACCTTCAGTGCTCCGCGCTGCGGGGCTGGATGTCCACTTCCCGGTGGTAGTGGACGGCGTCGTCGCAGCCGCGGAAGGCCTGCCCGGCAAGCCCAGCCCGGCAACCTATGACTACGCAGCCCGTCTGCTGGGACTGCCCAGCGAGGAGTGCGTCGTCGTCGAGGATGCCGTTTCGGGCGTGCAGGCAGGCAGCGCCGGCAACTTCCACTCAGTGATCGGGGTTGACCGCGGCGCGGGCCGCCAGACGCTGCTGGCTGCGGGCGCCACACTTGTGGTCAACGACCTCGACGAACTCCTCTAGCCCAGGCTGGCCCCGCCCCGCCGCACGGCAAGCCGCTGCACGGCAAACACAGCAAAACCCGCCAGATCCCCAACCCTGGCCGCACCTCCAACCGCCGAAGGAACGCCACTCATGGCACTCGTTACCGCTGACCGCGACCGCTTCCCCAACGATCCCTGGAAGCTCGTGGAGACCAGCCATGCTCCCGGCAACGCCGGCGCACTGGAAACGCTCTTTGCCCTGGGCAACGGACACCTGGGCATCCGGGGCGCCCACTGGGCTGCGGCGGACGCGGAGCTTCCGGGCAGCTTCATCAACGGGTTCCACGAGATCTGGGACATCAAGCACGCCGAAAATGCCTTCGGTTTCGCCCGCACCGGCCAGCGGATCCTCTACATCCCCGATGCGAACAACTTCACGGTGACGGTCGACGGCGAAACGCTGAGCCTCGGCGAGTCCGAAGTGATGGATTACCGCAGGTCCATCGATTTCTCCACGGGGGCCTACGAATGCCGCGTCGTGTGGCAGTGCCGTTCCGGTGCCACCGTCACCACCGTGGAGCGCCGCGCCGTGGGCTTTGAGTCGCGCGGTTGCCTGGGCATCTCCCTGGAGCTCTCGGCGGACCGCCCGGTCTCCGCCGACGTCACCTCATCCGTGATCAACCGGCAGGACCAGCCGGTGGACGACCACTCGGCGCACGATCCGCGCCGGGCCGGCCGCCACGCCGGCCGCGTCCTGCTGCCAGGGAAGCTCGACGGCGGCGACGGCTCGCTTCGTCTCTCCTGGGAAGCCGCCGAGTCGAAGCAGCGTGTGGGAATCGCCGTCGACCACTGGACCTCCGCAGGCCACCAGCCGTTCGACACCCAAGTGGACCAGGACGAAAGCAGCGTCCGGTACGTGCTCGCTGTCGGAGCCGACGAGCCTTTCCGGCTTGAAAAGAGCGTCAGCTACGCGGTGGCCGGCGGTACCAGCGATGGACTGCCGGGCACGGCGGACGCCGAAGCCGGGGAAGAACCGGCCGACGCCGCCGAAGCCGGCCTGAAGACGGTGGCGGAGGTCTTCGCCGAAAGTGAGGCCCACTACCGCGACTACTGGGCAACCACGGACATCAGGGTGGGCGGCCAGTCCGAGCTGCAGCAGGCCATCCGCTGGAACCTCTTCCAGCTTGCCCAGGCCACGGCCCGCGCCGGCGTTGCCGGCATCCCCGCGAAGGGCGTCAGCGGCTCCGGCTACGACGGGCACTACTTCTGGGACCAGGAGGTTTACCTCCTGCCGTACCTGACGTACTCAAACCCCGACGGCGCCCGCCAGGTCCTGGAGTTCCGTCACGAAATGCTGCCGGAGGCAAAGATCCGGGCCAAGGAGCTCAGCGTGGACGGGGCACTGTTCCCGTGGCGCACCATCAACGGGCTGGAGGCCAGTGCGTACTACGCCGCCGGCACCGCCCAGTTCCACATTGCCGCGGCCATCGCCTTTGCCGCCAACAGGTATGTGTGGGCGAGCGGCGACGCCGAGTTCCGCAGCGGCATGGGCGCGGACCTGCTGATCGAAACCGCGCGCATGTGGGCGTCGCTGGGCTTCTTCGGCAAGGATGGCATGTTCCACATCCACGGCGTGACCGGCCCGGACGAGTACACGGCCGTGGTGAACGACAACCTCTACACCAACGTCATGGCGCGGTTTAACCTGCGGGCCGCGGCCGCTCTGGACCACCCGGAGATTGACGACGCCGAACGGCAGCTGTGGGAAGCGGCGGCCGCCCGGATCCAGTTGCCGTTCGACGAGCATTTCCAGATTTACTCGCAGGACAACGACTTCATGACGCTGGAGGCATGGGACTGGACGACGCCCCGCTCCAAGTACCCGCTGCTCCTGCACTTCCACCCGCTGGTGATCTACCGGCACCAGGTCCTGAAGCAGGCGGACACGGTGCTCGCGATGTTCCTGCAGTGGCAGGAGTTCACTCCCGAGGAGAAGCGCCGCGCCTTCGACTTCTACGACCCCATCACGACCGGCGACTCGACGCTCTCCGCGTGCGTGCAGGGCATCATGGCGGCCGAGGTGGGCTACCGGAAGGCAGCCCTGGACCACTTCACCAATGCGGCATTCATCGACCTGGATGACTCCCACGGCAACACGATCGACGGCGTGCACATTGCCTCCACGGGCGGCGTGTGGAGTTCCCTGGTGTGCGGCTTCGCAGGCCTGCGCGACCAGGGCCCGGTCCCGTACTTCGACCCGCGGCTTCCCGAGGAATGGGACAGCCTCTCCTTCCACCTGAAGCTGCAGGGACGGCTGCTCTCAGTGGACCTCGACCCCGCCGGCATCACCCTGCGTGTCCTGGACGGGGAGCCGCTGGATATCGATGTGCGGGGAGGCGTGCATGCTGTCGGCAGCGATGCCGTCCGCGTGGCACTCGATCCTGTCGAGGTGCCCGAGCCATCGGTTTTCCCGAGTGGCCCTCCGACGGCAAGCATCCCGGTGGTGCGCGCCGCCCGCGCCTGATACCGCGGACTTATCCGGATGGCTGCGGACGGAAGTCCTCAGCGTCTGGCGTCGGCGCCCGCATCGGCGTCCGCGGAAAAATCGTGGTGCCGGTCCAGCGGGTGGGCCGTCTCGTCGGCCGGCATCCGGGCGGCAACCAGGGCCACGATGGCCATTACCGGGCAGACGCCCCCCGCGAAGAGGAAGATCGCCCAGATAGGGAGCACTTCCGCGGCAGGTCCCGCCAGTGCCATGGACACCGGCATTAACGCGAGGGAGACAAAGAAATCGAGGCTCGAGACGCGGCCCAGTAAATGCGGGGGAACGCGACGCTGCAGCAAGGTTCCCCAGATGACCATGCCCACGCTGCCGGTGGCGCCGAAGATGAAGAGCGCCAGGGCCAGCAACCAGAAGCTGTCCATGATTCCCACGGCAGCCAGCGGGAGCGTGCCGGCACCCCATGAAACCATCATCACCGTCAGGTAGCGCCGCGGCAGCCTGAACGACGCTGTAACCAGCGACGCAACGGCACTGCCCACGCCCATGACGGCCAGCAGGAAACCGAACATCCTGGAATCCCCGTTCAGCTGGTCGCGGACGACGAACGGCAGCAGCACTTCGATGGGGCCGATCAGGAAGAGGACCGAGATGCAGGCCCAGAGGAGGGTCCAGAGCAGCCAGGGGGTCCGCAGCGTGTAGCTGATGCCCTCCCGGAGTTCCCGGAAGAAGGACGCCTTGTGCGGTTCCGCACCCGCGGGGACAGGCTCGCTGCCGGCAGGCGCCGCGTCGTGGTCACGGCCAGGCAGGCTTTCAGCGTGTGCGTCAGGAGGGTGTCCATGAAATTCCCGGGCGGCGCCGTTGCCCGGGGCCTCGAGGGCGTGCTGGCCGAGGAAATTCAGGATGACGAAGGCCAGCAGGTGGCAGGCGGCCACGCCCGTCACGGCATGCGACGGGGAGAGCGCGGCAACGACAATGCCGGCCACGGCAGGACCCGCGGCCTGCTGCAGCATGGGGCGCATCGTCCCTTCCATGCCGTTTGCCGCCAGCAGGTCGCCGGGCGGCAGGATGCGGGGAAGAATGGCGGAGTAGGCCGGGAAGAAAAATGCGGCCCCCACTCCCAGGACGAACGCTCCCGCCATCAGGTGCCACATCTGCAGCCATCCTGCCAGGGCAAGCCCGCTGATGCTGGCGATCACCGCCAGGTTGGCGCCTTCCACACCGATGATCAACAGCCGTTGCGGAAACCGGTCCGCGGCGATCCCGCCGGCAAGGACGAAGGCGACCAGTCCGATGCTTCCCGCTGTGGCCACCAGCGAAAGCTCCAGCGGGCCGCCGCCGAGATGGATGACTTGGTACACCATCGCCACGGCCCACATTCCTGAGCCGAAGATGGACACAGCAAGGGCCGCGATCAGCACGCGGTACTCGCGGTGGGCAAAGGGACGAAGAGCGCGGGGGAGGGGCACGCTGCAATCTTAGGCCGGACATCTCCGCAGGGTAACCGGTGCGCCGGGATAGGCTCGGAGCATGGGGAACACACCGGCCGCGCCCGGGCGGCGCAGCGTGGCGCTGATTGGGGCCAATTACGGCCTCGCCCTGCACCCCGTGGACCGCCACGGGGTTCATGTTCCTGGTGAACCGGCCAGCTGTTTTGCATCCTTCTGGGTCGCCGACTGGTCCAAGTGGGGAACAGGGACAGCCTTGCTGGTGGCCACGCTCCAAGGCTGGCGCAGCTACGGCTCCAACGAGTTCTTCGCCGCCACGCTGGCCAATGAATTGACCCGCTATTTCCCGGAGGCCGTACGCTTCCCTCTCAACGGCATCAGCCACACGCAGGACGATTTCGAGGTCAGGGTGGACCTTGAGCGGGGGTTCAAAGCCACCGGGCGCCGGGCTGCGCTGGAGATCACCGGCGTACTGGACCGGCGGCAGTTCACCGCACCGGACTTCCAGCTCGGGCCCGCCAGCGCCTCCCTGACCAACGTCTACCTGCCGTGCGGCACAGGCCGCCTGTCCGAGTTCGGCGTTGAATGGCCGGGCGCGCCCACGGTCTATCCGGGACCACGCGGCCCCTCCTCCTCCGCTTATCTTGCGGTGGCTGAATCCTGGATGGTCTAGCCGGTGCCCCCAGCGTCCGGCCCGCAGGGCCAGGGCGTGGCCTAGTGTTAAGGCAGGACGGCAGCAACCTGCTGCCGGCTGCTCCGAGGTAGAGGTGAAGATGGCCAAGCGACGCAACCCGGCGATGAGAATCGCACAGGAAACGGCACACAATGCCGTGTTCGATGCCCACGGCAATCCCAAGCCCGGTGTCCACAATCTGCTGCTGCGGGCTGTGGACATCCAGAGGCCCTTGGTGGTGGCCAACATCCGCAGGCTCCAGCGGCGCGATCCGCATGCCTCCGCCGCAAAGCTTGCCGACAGGCTGGAACGCGACTACCTGGCTGCTGTCACAAGCGGAGGCGCCCTGGTGGGTGCCACCGCCGTGGTGCCCGGAGTGGGAACCATCGCCTCGCTCGGCCTGTCGGCGGCAGCCACGGTTGCCTTCCTCGAGGCGACGGCGCTCTACGCTACGTCCCTGGCCGAACTCCACGGCATCAGGATGACCGACCCCGACAAAGCCAGCACCCTGGTCATGGCCGTGATGCTGGGTGAGGAAGGGACTGCGCTGCTCGGATCACTCAGCGGCCAGGCACTCGGCAAGGGGAAGGGCGCCACCCAGGCCTGGGGAAACGTCCTGGCCCGCAAGATGCCCTCATCGGGTTTCGGCTCCATTCGCGAACACGTCCAGAAAGTCTTCCTGCGGAGCCTGCTGAAGCGCCAGGGAACAGCGCTCTTCGGCCGGGCATTGCCGTTCGGAATCGGCGCGGTGGTGGGCGGAGCAGGCAACCTCATGATGGGCCGGGCCGTCGTGGCCAACGCCAAGGAAGCGTTCGGCCCAATGCCGGACACCATTCCGGGTGAGTTGCGGGCCACGGCGCCGGCAACGGAAGGAAAGGGCCCCTCGGCTCCGACGACGGAAGGTGGCAACGGTGGATCTGAACGCTGACCTGGGCGAGTCCTTCGGCTCCTGGCGCATGGGCGATGACGCCGCCATGTTCCGGTTTGTCACCAGCGCAAATGTGGCCTGCGGCTTTCACGCCGGGGACCCTGTCACCATGCTGGACAGCTGCCGGGCAGCCTTCGAGCTCGACGTCACGGTGGGTGCCCATGTTGGATACCGGGACCTCGCCGGCTTCGGGAGGCGGTCCCTGGACATGTCCTTCGACGAGCTGTTCGGCGATGTCCTGTACCAGCTGGGGGCGCTGGACGGAGTGGCGCACGCCGTGGGAGCGTCTGTCGACTACGTCAAACCCCACGGCGCCCTGTACAACCGGACGTTCCATGATGCGGAGCAGGCAGCCGCCGTCGTGGCCGCCATCCATGCCTATGACGAGGGCCTGCCGGTTCTCGGACTGCCCGGATCGGAACTGCTGAAGCACGCCGACGACGCGGGCCACCCCGTCTTCCGCGAGGCGTTTGTCGACCGCGCCTACCTCCCGGACGGCACCCTGGTGCCGCGGTCGCAGGACGGTGCCGTACTGCACGACGTCGGCCCCATCGTTGAGCGGGCTGTCCGCCTGGCACTGAAAGGCGAGGTGGTCGCAGTGGACGGCACGGTGGTGCGGGTTGACCCGGATTCGCTGTGCATCCACGGCGACACCCCCGGCGCCGTGGGCATGGCCGCCGCGGTGCGCTCGGGCCTCCAGGACGCCGGAGTGGAGCTTCAGCCCTTCGCCTGACCGGCCGCACTGAAGCGAGGCCTACCGGGGCTTGATCCCGGATTCCAGCCGCTCCTCCAGCAGGCGCGCCGTGCCGGGTGCACCGCTTTGCTGCCCGAGGGCCTGGCGGTCCACGGGGCTCAGCCCTCCTGGTTTGGTCGGGGTGTACAGCCAAATCGTGAAGAACTCGGACAGATCCCGGCCGGCGAGCCGTTCGGCAAGCTTGATGAAGTCGGCGGTGGAAACGTTGCCTCCGGCATTCGACTCAGTCCACTCCTCCAAAATGTCGAAGAAGACCCCGTCACCCACCAGCGCGCGCAGGGCGTGCAAGGTCATGGCACCGCGCGCATACACCGCGAAGTCAAACAGGGCGGCCGCCCCGGGGTCGCCGATGGTGACCGTCCAGAACGGGGACTCGGCCGGGAGTGCACCCGCGTAGAAGTCGAAGATCTGCTGCGGGGTTTCCCGGCCCTCGTGCCCGCTCCAGAGCCATTCGGCATATGTGGCGAAGCCTTCGTTCAGCCAGATGTCGCGCCACGTCTCCACTGCGAGGTCGTCGCCCACCCACTGGTGGGCCAGTTCATGGACCACTACAGAGTCAGCGCTGAGCTGGTCTGCAAAGAAGTACTTGGAGTAGATCGGCCTGGTCTGGTTCTCCAGGGCGAAGCCGAGCTGGTCCAGGTCATCCACAATGCCGCCGGCCGCCTTGAAGGGATAACGGCCAAAGTACCCGGACAGGAAGCTGATGATTTCCGGCTGCCTGTCGAAGGATGCCTGTGCGCGGTCACCGAGTGATGGAGGCCCTTCCCTGCCTGCGGTCCACCCGTCCTCGTTCGGCGGGCTCCCCTCGGGCGGCCCTGAGGCGGCCCAGCCGTCCTTGGTGTTCCCGTCATCCTCGAACGATGTGGTGCCCTCCCCGGTGGAGACGCCGATGTCGTCAACGAACACGCCGTCGAAGGGCAGGACGCCGTCGCTCACGTACGTGATGGAAACCTCCACGTCCTTTCCGGCGAAGCGGCTGAGGTTGACCCCCCATGATTCCCAGCCGGAGCTCGGCCCCGTGGCGGCCCACCAGTGTCCGCTGGTGCCGGTCGACTTGCACGTGCCGTCGCCCTGGTCGGTCAGGTAGTGCGTGAGGAACGGGTGCAAGGCCAGCCTGGCGGGGCAGGCGATCCCCGGGTCGCTGCTGGTGTGGCCGGTGTCGTCTTTCAGCGTGGTCCACTTGTCGGAGCCGGCCGGGCGTGCTTCCACGAAGGTGAAGTCGTAGGCGTTTTCGATGTTCCGTTGGAGCCAGAAGGAGAGTGCTGCCCCGGCCTTTGGGACGCTGATCGTTCTCGTGAGGCGTGCGTAGGAGCCCAGGCTGCTGTGGGACCAGGCGAAGTTCTTCCCGGTTTTTGCCTTCACCACCGGGCTGAACAGGTCGGGATCGATGGCATCCACGTAGCTGATGCGGTCTTTGGTGTACTTATTGAGCTCGAACTGGCCCACGCTGGCGGTCGCCAGGTACGTGGCCATGGGTTCGTCTGCCTGCCACGTCCAGGTGGCATTGCCGTCCGCCGTTACACGGTCGCGGAGCACCCCGTTGGCCACCACCTCGCGCCCCTCGGGAACAGTGATGCGGAAGGTAAAAGCTGCCTTGTCCAGCGGATGGTCGTTGGCCGGGAACCAAGTGGCAGCCACGTGCGGTTGTCCGATGACCAGTGAGCCGTCGTCGGTGTGGAAGAACCCGGACGGGCCGAACTGGTCTATCAGAAGCCTCGGCACGCCGGAGTAGGCTATCTCGGCTTCGAATTTCGTCCCGTTCCGGATGCCGGTCCCGGGTGCCACCGTGAGCTCGCTTCCGCTGCGTGTGTATGGCGCGCTCTGGCCGTCGACTTTGACGGAGTGCACATCCAGCCCGTCCAGATCCAGGTTGAACGACGAGAGGTTCTGCGTGGCGTGGGCATGGATGGTGGCCGAACCGTCTAATCCGCCGCTAGCCGGGTCATAGCTAAGGTCAAGCACGTAGCGGGTGACGTCGTAGCCGCCGTTGCCGTCGGAAGGGTAGTACGGATCGCCAATGCCCGGATCCCCGGGCTGGAAATTGCCTTCGGCTGCCGTCGCCGGAGCCGTCAGTACCGTGGCTAAAAGCAGGCAGGAAAGCAAGAGGCCAGCCCTTTGGGAGGGCCGGCCACAGCGGGCGTGCCGGCCCGCCGCCGAAGTGAAGGGTAGGGACTTCATCGCTCCTCATTCAAAACCACGGTGGGAACACGGCGCCGGCGCCGAGCTGGCTCGGTGCCGGGGGCGATAAGCCGGCACAACGGCCGGGGCGTACTGTAGCCACAAAAATGCGCCTGACAGCTGGCCCTGTCAAGGGTGAATTGGTCGAGCGGGGATTGGTCCGTGCCCCGGCCCCGTCCGGGACGGCACTGGGGTGTCAGCCCTGAGGGCTTTAACCGAACGCCAGGTGTGCCACTGTGAAGATCGCCAGGCCCGCCAGCGAACCCACCACGGTGCCGTTGATCCTGATGAACTGCAGGTCCTTGCCCACTTGCAGTTCGATCTTCGAGGACGTCTCGTCCGCATCCCAGCGGGCCACGGTATCGGTGATCACGCCGGCAATGTCGGAGCGGTAGGTCCGGACGAGGTATCCGGCGGCGTCGCCGATCCAGGCGTTGACCTTGCCGGCCAGCTCGTCGTCGCCGACGAGCCGTGCCCCGAAATCGCGCACGGCGGCCTTGAACTTTACGGTCAGCTCGCTGTCGGGATCGTCGACGGCGGCGAGGAGCGCGCCCTTGATGGTCGCCCAGGTCCGGGAGGCGAGTTCGCGGACTTCCGGATCTCCGAGGACCTGCGCCTTGATGCTTTCGGCGCGGGCAATCATGGCGGGATCGTACTGCAGGTCCTGCGCCAGGTCCGTCAGGTATTTATCGATTGACTTGCGCACCTCGTGCTGCGGATCCGACTGGACTGCACGGGTGAACTTCAGGATCTCCACGTAGACCTTGTCGCCCACGAGGCCATCCACGAAGCTGGGAACCCATTGGGGAGAGCGGTCGGTGACAAGGCGGCTGACGGTCTCATGGTTGTCCGCCACCCAGTCCGCCGCCCGGTCCACCAGCAGGTCAATGAGTTGGTGATGGTGGCCGTCGGCGAAAATCCGTTCGGCCATCCGTCCCACCGGAGGCCCCCATGGCGGGGTAAGCAGATGCTTTCGGACCATGCTCTCGATGACCGCCTGGACGTCGTCGTCGTTCAGGACCTTGAAAGTGCCACGGATGACGGCAGCGCCCTCCTTGGCCACACGCTCGGCACCGCCCGGCCCGGACAGCCACTGGCCCACTTTGCCGGAGATGTTGATGCTGGAGAGTTTGTCCTGCACCACCTGCTCGGAGAGGAAGTTGGTTTCCACGAACTCTCCCAGCGATGCCCCGATCTGGTCCTTGCGCCGGGGAATGATGGCGGTATGCGGGATCTTCACGCCCATCGGGTACTTGAACAGGGCCGTCACAGCGAACCAGTCCGCGAGGGCGCCCACCATGCCGCCCTCAGCCGCGGCCCTGACATATTCCAGCCAGGGGTACTGCTTCTGCAGTGCAAACGCGATGACGAACACGACGGCCAGGGCGATCAGCAGGGAGAGCGCCACGAGTTTCATCTTCCGCAGTGCGGCGGCTTTTTCGGCGTCTCCGGGGCTGAGCTGGTGCGGCCCGACGGCAGGACCCGCTTGGCGGGGAGGGCCGGAGGGTGGGGCGGCTGGCTGCGTGGTTGGCTCAGAATTCACCTGCATGTGCCCAGCCTAGCCCCGCTTCACCGGCAGCAGTCGGCTAACGTGTCAGCATGACAACCGACGAGTCACTTCGACCCCGTCCCTTGGTCTATGCGCACCGGGGCGCCAGCGCGGATTTCGCGGAGCACACCCGGGCGGCCTACCTCCGGGCCCTTGCCGACGGTGCCGACGGCGTGGAGTGCGATGTGCAGTTGAGCAGGGACCAGCACGTGGTCCTGCTGCACGACGCGAATCTGGACCGCACCTCGGACGGAACCGGGCCTGTGGCCGAACGGACCATCAACCAACTGCGGCTGCTGGACTTCTCGTCGTGGAAGGGCGTCCGCATCCCGGAGGAATACGGCCCCCGCTCGGACCAGTTCCTCACCCTCCCCGACCTGCTGGACCTCCTCCGGGATTCCGGGCGGGACATCGGACTGGCCATCGAACTGAAGCACCCCAGCCCTTACCAGCTGAAACTCGAGGATCGGGTGCTGGAAGTCCTCCAGGCGGAGGGGTGGGACGCGCGGACGTCCCGGCTGGACAACATCAGCATCACGTTCATGAGTTTCAGTCCGGATGCCGTGCGCCACCTGCGGAAGGCGGTGCCCCCTGAATTCATCTGCCAACTGGTGGATGACGTCAATGTCGCCGGAATCCGGGAAGAGCTGGGTCTTGGGCCGCTGACGGGCGGCGCCGTTGCGAACGTCATGAAGGCCGCCCAGCTGGAGGGCGAACGGATCCTCAACGATTGCGAAGTCGGCATCGCCGGGCCCGGCATCGGGTATGTCCGCGAGCACACCGGCACTGTCCGGCGCTGGCTGGATTCGGGCCGCAGATTCCGGGTGTGGACTGTGGATGCCGAGAAGGATGTGGCGTTGTGCATTGGGCTCGGGATTCACGAGATCACCACGAACAGGCCCGCCCAGGTTCTGGCCCAGCTGCAGCCGGCTTAGTTCCCGTGCGCCGCTGTGATTGAGTGGAGCCATGCCCATCACTTGGCCTGCCCGGTTACTGGGGTCCCCGGCGGTTCGCGTGGGCCTGTCCATCAGCGTCGCCACCGGACTGTACGGCGTTTCGTTCGGCGCCCTTTCGGTGACCTCCGGCCTCGACTTCTGGCAGACCATGGCCCTTAGCCTGCTGCTGTTCAGCGGAGGCTCACAGTTCGCGTTCATCGGCGTGGTGGCCGGCGGCGGGTCCGGACTGGCCGCGATGGGAGCTGCCACCCTGCTGGGGATGCGCAACGGAATCTATGGCATGCAGCTCAACGTCCTGCTGCATCCGACGGGGTGGCGGAAGTACGCAGCCGCCCAGCTGACCATCGACGAATCCACCGCCACGAGCACCGGGCAGACGGACCCGGCAGAACAGCAGCGCGGATTCTGGACCGCGGGGATCGGCATCTTTGTGCTGTGGAACGTCTTCACCGCCGTCGGGGCCCTGGCCGGGAGCGCCTTGGGAGACCCCAAGCAGTGGGGGCTCGACGGCGCTGCGGTGGCGGCCTTCCTGGCGCTGCTGTGGCCCCGCCTGAAGGGCAGGGAACCGGTGGCCATCGCCATCGTCTGCGCGCTCGCCACCGTGCTGGCGGTGCCGTTTGTTCCGGCCGGTGTGCCGATCCTCGCAGCCGCGGCAGTGGCCGCCCTCATCGGATGGTTCAGCCATGGGCCCAGGGATGAAGGGTTGGAGCCTGACATCGATCCGTACACCGGGCACCATCACGGGCCCGGCCACGGGCACAAACAAACGCCCAGCCAAGAACCGGGGACCGCGCCGGGTGATGCCCGGTGAACCTCTGGATGTGGTTGCTGCTGTCGTGCCTGTTCGCCTATGCATGGAAGCTCGTGGGGTACCTCGTGCCGGCCACGCTGCTGCAAAATCCGCGGACATCGCGGATCGCCGGAACAATGACGATCGGCCTGTTGGCCTCATTGACGATCGTCAACGCGGTGGCGGCGGGCCCGTCCCTGGTCCTGGACGCCCGCGTCGGCGCCCTGGCTGCAGCCGCCGTCGCACTGCTGTTCCGGGCTCCCTTTCTGGTGGTTGTCATTGCGGGGGCGGGAACTGCAGCCTTGCTGCGGCTGGCCGGCTGGAACTGAGGGGCAGCATTGACGTGTGACGCTGGGTGTGAATGAGTAGATCGTGAGATGGAGCCTGGTGTTGTTGAATTCTGAGAGGACGGACTCATAGTGAATGACAAATCAACCCCGGAGGAATCAGGGGCCCACAGGGATGTCCACGAAAAATCGGGCGCCCCGTACATTGAGGTGAGCGGCTCCCAGTCCACGAGGGAACTCCGCGACACGTCACGCCGGCGCCGCGAAGCCGAAGAAAAACTGCAGCAGCACCTGATGGAAGCGAAAGAGCACGCCCATGAGGCGGAGCATGCGTCTCACGCGAAGCAGCATCCGGAGGAGGGGGCGGGCCACGAGTCGGCTATCCGCGACAAGGGCTCCCAGACGAAGAAGGCGCGGGACGCCGCCGATACCAAGGGTGAGGATTCATAGCGGGCACGGACTGACGTTCCGCGCTTGAAGCCGGATGGTTGGTGACTCCTCAGGCCCCGCCGTCAGGCGGCCCCGTAGGCGTCCGGTGATTCCGGCGCCGACCGCCGGCCCAGTTCCTCGACAGCAAGGTCATACCAGTCCTGGGCTCCCAACACCGGTTTGGGGGTGTCCAGATTGCGGTACAGCGCGTCCACGATGATGCCCAGTTCCTCGGTGGACGCAGCTGAGAGGGTTTCTTCCGGATCGCCGGAATGGTTCATGAAATGGGCGAGCTGTGAGCGGTTCATGCTGACCCAACCGGCCGGACTCGATTACACGTGAAGAATGCCATTATGTGCTCCGTGCAAAGTATTTCTACCCGAGGCTGGCTGCCTAACCACTGGTCTGCTCAGCTTACTGTGCCTGCCACGACAAGGGAATAACCCTGGCCGGACGAAGCGGCCCGCGAGTGGGCGGGGCTGGGCGGGGCCACAAGTGTACGTTCGCGCTCAACCCGCGGTGGCGGCTTAGCGCGAACGGACAGTTGAGGCCCTTGTTAGTCGAAGTTAGTCGAACTGCGTTCCCGGCAGCGGTACCTGGGGAGGCAGCTGGCGGACCGGACGTTCCCAGCGAATGGCATCTTCGACGAGCGCCGCCGGCCGGCGCCAGGCATCGGAACCCGGTTCCATGGTGTCAACCACGCCGATCAGCATGGCGAGGAGACGGACCATGTCCGTCAGCGAGATGTCTGTGCGGAGCGTGCCCTGCCCCTGGCCGCGGCCCAGGAGGATCCCTACGGATTCGATCAGGCTGCCGGTGATGCCGGTCAGGAGGTCACGGCGTCCGGCAACGGCGCCGAGCAGGTTGGCGTTCTCGCTTGCCGCTGCCATGACGGCATCGATGACACGGAACAACCCGTCGGCGGCATCCTGTCCCGCCAGTGCGACGTCGATGACAGGATCAACGGTGAGCCGGAGCTGGCGGTTCAGTGCTGCCAGAACCAACTCTTCCTTGTCGGAAAAGTTGCGGAAGAGCGTCGCGGGACCCACTCCGGCTGTGGTGGCGATGGTCTGCAGCGGAACATCCGGTCCGTAGTCCCGGAAGCACTCCCGGGCCGCATTAATGATCTTGTCCACATTGCGGGCAGCATCGGCACGGAGGGGCTTGCGCTCGACTGCGAGGTTCATAGTAAAAGGTTAGCAACGCGGCGTCCCGGCTACTTCGTTACCGATTGGTAGTTCCAAATATGACGCAGCGCACGTCCCGCCGCCGTTTTCCGGCATGCCAGACTGAACCTATGTTGCTTGCATTTTCAGTTGCCCCGTCCGGAATTCCTGCCGATGAGACCTATGCCAAAGGGGACGCTGACGGCTCTGTGCATGACGCGGTCGCCGCTGCGGTGAGGGTTGTCCGGGACTCCGGGCTGCCCAACAAGACTGACTCGATGTTCACCACCATCGAGGGCGAATGGGACGAGGTGTTCGCCGTGGTCAAGCGCGCCACCGAGGAGGCAGGGAAATACGGCAGCCGGGTTTCCCTCGTGATCAAGGCCGATATCCGGCCCGGCTACTCCGGCGAACTGACGGCTAAGGTGGAGCGGCTGGAAAGCGCCATCGAGGGGTAGGGCGGGTCTAGCCCGCCAGTTCCGATGCTGGGACACTGGGGCCATGCTTGAACACAAGTCGCGGCCCGAGTGGGTGGCCGTAGAAGAGTTCCTGTCCGACGTCGTCGTGCATCCTGACAGTGCGCTGCAGCGCGCGGTGCAATCCGCCGTCGACGCAGGGATGCCGCCGATCGAAGTCACGCCGAACGCCGGAAAGCTGCTGAAGCTGCTCGTCGGGGCCTCGGGGGCCCGGCGCGTCCTGGAGATTGGCACCCTCGCGGGATTCAGCACCATTTGGATGGCGCAGGGGCTTCCCGACGACGGCCGGCTGGTGACATGTGAATACCTCGCCAAACACGCGGAGGTGGCGCGGGCGAACGTGGACGCGGCCGGTCTGGGCCACAAGGTGGAGATCCGGATCGGCGCCGCGCTCGACACGCTGGCTGCGCTGGAGGCGGAGGGCGGCGGGCCGTTCGATTTCGTCTTCATTGACGCTGACAAGGAAAACAACCCCCGGTACCTGGACTGGGCGGTCCGGCTGGGCCGCCCGGGCACCACCATCGTGATGGACAACGTGGTGTGGGAGGGCGCGGTGCTGGATCCCTCCATGGACGAGGTGAATGCGCCAGGGATCATCGACGCGCTGAAGCTGATGGGGGAGGACAGCCGTTTGGATGCCACCGTCATCCAAACCGTAGGGTCCAAGGGCTGGGACGGCTTCGCGCTGGCCGTGGTCCGCTAGCAGTCCTGTCCCTGCAGGTTGCCGCGGAGGCGGTTCCCTGGGGAACAGACAAAAGCACCGCCCGCGTACTGGGTACGCGGGCGGTGCTTTTGTTGCGAGGTTAGCCGAGGACGTTCATGACGTTCCAGCCGCCGCCCACCCGGACCCGGTTGGGGAAGGTGCCGGCACCGTCGCCCAGGTAGGACCAGAGGACTCCGCTGGTGTCGCGGGCCACGAGGTCATCGCGTCCGTCACTGTTGAGGTCCGCGGCGCCGCTGATGGCGTTCATGATGTTCCAGCCTGCGCCGGCCCTGACCCGGGTGGGGAAGGCGCCGGCAGCGTTGCCCATGTAGGACCACAGAACTCCACTGGAATCCCGTGCCACCAGGTCGGCGTTGCCGTCGCGGTTGAGGTCACCGGCGGCACTGATGGCCATGGTGCCCCAGCCTGCGCCGGCCCTGACGCGGGACGGGAAGGTGCCGGAGTTGTTGCCGCTGTAGCTCCACAGGATGCCGCTGGAGTCGATGGCAAGCAGGTCATTCCGTCCGTCGCCGGTGATGTCGCTGGCCGCGCTGATGGTCTTCATGGTGTTCCAGCCTGCGCCGACCCGAATACGCGTCGGGAAGGTGCCGGAGCCGTTGCCGCGGTAGGTCCAGAGGACACCGCTGGAGTCGCGGGCCACGATGTCAGCCCGGCCGTCCCCGGTGAGGTCACCGGTGGCGCTGATGGAATTCATGGTGTTCCAGCCGGAACCGACCCTGACCCGGGTGGGGAAGCTGCCGGAGCCGTTGCCCATGTACGTCCACAGCACTCCGCTGGAGTCGCGGGCCACCATGTCGGCGCGTCCGTCTCCGTTGAAGTCCTGCGAGACGCTGGTGACGCCGGTGCCGGTACCGATGCGGACGTTCCGGTTGGCAACGACGCCGATGTTTCCGGCCACATCAGTGGCGCGGACGCTGAAGGTGTAGAAGCCGTTGGTCTGCGCATCCCAGGTCTTGGGCGACGAGCAGGTTGGATCCCAATCGCCGTTGGTGGGCAGCAGCCGGCATTCGTACCGTGCCTGAGCATCAGGGCTGCTGAAGGTCAGGCTGGGCGTGTTGTCCAGGCTGGGCGTGGACGGGAACGGTGCCGTGACGGAGACCGCCGGCGCCGTGGTGTCCACCGTGAACCTGAGCGTCCCGGAGCTCTCGGCGCCGGCACGGGCCTGTACGCTGTGGGAGCCCTGGGCCAGCGGTGCCAGCGCAATTGAGTACGTGGAACCAGTCACTGTGGCCGCCTGCGCGGGGCCGCCGTTGACACTTACCTCCACCGGTCCGGTGGTGCCTGCCGGCAGCGTGCCGGTCAGCGTCGGCGTGGTCACGTTGGTGACGTTGTCGGCCGACGAGCGGCCGCTGTCGCTGGTGGCGGCCAGGTCCGGTGTGGAGGGACCAGCCTCAGTGCCCTCGGCGATCAGGCCCTGCACCGTGAACAGGTTGGCCGTCACCGTGTCGACGCCGGGACCGCCGGCGTCCGGTCCGTCCACCTGGACGAAGTTGTTGCCAGACGGGGCTCCCGTGACCGGCCGGGCGGTGTCGATACTGCCGATGGTGCCGGCCTCTGCGCCGACCTGCTGGAGGAAGGTAGCTGTGGAACCGGTGGTGTACGCTCCCAGGAAGGCGGCGCCGACTCCTGCCCAATCGCAGGCGGTTGTGGCGGTCGGTGCGCAGCCCTCGTCCAGGGTCTGGTTGATTTCTCCTACGCCGGTGCCGTCGTCGACGGCCTCGAAGGTGTGGACGCCGTACGGGTGGGTGATGGTGTATTCAGCGCCAATCACCAAGTCGGTAAACCGGAACCGCAGCCGGCCGAAACCCATCTGGTCGCCGTCGATTACTGCTTCGTTGGCGTGCGCTGCTTCGAGAGCGGCTTCGTAGGAGCCGGTGCCGACGTCGGCAGCCGCCGCGAACCAGAACGCTTCATCAGGGAAGTTGTCGGGGTAGGAAACGGGCGCCTCCGGGTCGGGCGGCTCCGACAGGCAGCCCTTCCCTGCTTCGTAGCAGAGCTGCAGCTTGACGGTGCCGTCCGAATACCAGGTGGGAAAACCGTTTGTCTGGTCCACGGGACCCATGCCGGCAGTTGCGGCGCTGCCCGGGACGGCGGCGAGCGGTGCCAGCGAAGCGGCCAGCAGGGCGCCGGAGACGACGGCGGCGAGACGGCGGGCGGTTGTCGTCATCGGCTGGCGGTGTGCCCGACGTGCGCTGCGCGCTCCGTCTGGCATCTTGGGCCGGTCTACAGACTTGGAAAACATGGTGACTCCTCAAATGGACACTCGATTAGTGGCCCCCAGTACCTTCAAGGCCAGGCCAGGAAGCGGATTCCCTGCCACCGCCACAGTGGCGAACAGACCTTGGATTAATCTCGGACGGGAGACGCTGGTATCCCTGTTTTCCCGGCTTGAACTGCCATTTCATGCCTGAATGACCGGAAATGTGCGCCAATCAGCGGGTCGCCGGGCCCGGCGCTACGGGGATATGGCAGCGCGTCAGGCGGTCCTCGTGTCTGTCCAGGTGCTGGCAATCCTCGGGTTGACCTTCCGCGGCAAGTGCGGGCCAGCCGTCGCCCGCGAATTTAGCCATCGATTTGAGGGGGCCCAAATGGGGGTGGCGCCGGGGCTGCCCGTGCTTGTGCCGCGCAACCCCAGCTTTTTCCAAGAACGGCCGATCATGCTCGTGCCAGTCCCCTCGAAAGGAGACACAGCCATGTCCGTTTCCCGACGACACCTACTCCCAGCGGCATTGCAGGCGGCACTGTCACAAAAGGCACTTCCCCCATGGGACGGCTAGCACGCCACGCAGCGGCCCGGCCTGAAAGGTCCGCTTGGACGTTCCTCCGGCACGTTCGGAGCAGGAAAACCGCGACGGCGGCAGTCCTGGCGGCAGGCCTTCTCGCCACCCGCCTGTGGGTTCTTGAGCCAATGACGGTCAGCTCCGAAAGCATGGAACCGGCGGTGCCCCGGGGAAGCGCCGTCCTGCTGTTCAAGCCCGGCCCGCTCCTGGGAGGGCTCAGGGCCGGGGACCTGGTGGTGTTCAGCAGTCCCGAGGACGGGCGCCCGACACTTAAGCGCGCCATCGCTTTCCAGGGCCAGTCGGTTGCCATTGAAGACTCCGTCCTCGTTGTGGACGGGACACCGCAGCCTGAGCCCGGCATCGACCACAGCCGCATCGACGGCACCTACTTCGGTCCCGTCATGGTCCCTGCCGGCCACGTCTTTGTGCTCGGCGACAACCGGTCGGGCTCCGTCGACTCCCGGGCCTACGGCAGTGTTCCGCTGGATCAGGTGCAGGCCACCGTGGCATGGCCATCCGGGGCATAGCGGACTGAGCGCAGGCACATCACGGCGTGCACCGCGGAAGATAAGTATGCTGGGAATCAGCGTGGCCGGCCGTACGCGGCCGGAGCCTGTCAACAGCAGCGGAGGAAGCAATGAAAGCGTCCCAGACCCTGGCCGCCAACCTTCAAATGGTTCTCACGGATCTGATCGGACTCCATCTGCAGGGGAAGCATGCGCACTGGAACCTGGTGGGCACCAACTTCCACGGCCTGCCGGACGGCCGAAGCTCGTCCGCCTCTGTGACTTCACCCGCGGAAGACTGAGCCCGTGAACCCGCCGCATCGCCGCTGGCAGGCGGTCCGCATCAGCTCCACGCCGGAACAGCTCGCGGAGCTTGATCCGACGCTGGAGTCGGTGGCCGCCGCTGTGGAGGACGTCCCGGCGCTGCTCGCTGCAGCCAACGAGGCCGGCAAATCCGCGCCGACGCCGGGTGGCGGGAGCACCGCACGGCTGTGGGAACTGCTGGCGTCCGTCGCCTCCATTGATGTGGCCGCGGGACGCATCCTTGAACCTCACCTCGACGCCGGTGCCATACTGTCGCAGGCCGGAAAGGCGGACTCCTTCACCGGAACGTGGGGCGTCTTCGCTGCCGAGGCGCCCGGCACGCGCCTGGCTGCGCAACCTGCAGACCAGCCCGGTAACCAGCCCGGGGGAGTGCAACTCACCGGGTCCAAGCCATGGTGCTCGCTGGCCCAGTTCGTGGACCATGCAGTGGTCACCGCGCACACCGCAACGGGAGGCAGAGCCGCCTTTGCCGTTGACCTGAGGGATGCAGGCGTGACCTGCACGGACCCCGAGTGGACGAGCCGGGGCCTGCGGGAAATCCCCAGCGGCACCGTGCATTTCGACCGCGTGGCGGCGGTGCCGCTCGGCGATGACGGCTGGTACTTTCAGCGCCCGGGATTCGCCTGGGGCGGCATGGGGGTGGCGGCGTGCTGGTTGGGCGGTGCCGTTGCCCTCGGGCGCTACTTCAAGGCCGCGCTGATTCGGGGCGCCCAATCCCAGCGGGAGCCCGATCAGGTGGCCCTCGCCGGCCTGGGCGAGGTGGACAGGATCCTCACCTCCACCTCCCAGTACCTCGCCCGCGCGGCTGAACTGATCGACGGCGGGCGGCCGGGGAGCGTCGGGGCACCTCCGGCGCAAGCACAAGCAGAACAAGCACAGGCAGCAGAGGGAGCCGGGCCGGCCGCCGGCGCGTGGAGCGAGGCGCTCCGGGTCCGCGGGACCGTTGCCGCCGCCGTCGAACGCGTCCAGCTCCTGGTGAGCCAGAATCTGGGGCCGGGACCGCTGGCCTTCGACGACCGGTACGGAAAATGCATGGCGGACCTGTCACTCTACGTACGCCAGCACCATGCGATGCGCGACGACGCCCAGCTCGGAGCCCTGACCCTTAACGGCGAACACCCGTGGTGACCTTCTCCCACGCGGACGCCGGCACGGATGAAGCGGCCTGGGCCGGCAGCGCGCTCGCCGGCATTGGCGAACTGCCCCTGGGTCCGGACGAACTGGCCGGTATGGCGTTCATCCTTCTCGCGGCCCATCCGGATGATGAATCGCTCGGCGGGGGCGGCCTCCTGGCGAGGCTCTCCGGAGCAGGCGCCGCCGTGGAAGTCCTGCTGTGTTCGGCAGGGGAAGCGTCCCACCCGGACTCTCCCACCACAACGCCCGAGCAGCTTGCGACCGTCCGGCTGGCTGAGTTCGGCGCTGCGATGTCCGTGCTTGGCCTGGCGGGGCGCTGGCAGTTCCTCGACCTTCCCGACGGCAGGCTGGCAGAACATCGCACATCTGTCACCAACGGTCTGAGGCTGGCTGTGGACCGACACCACGGGCCTCCGGATCGGCTCGTGCTCGTTGCCCCCTACCGGGAGGACGGGCACCCCGACCACGAGATTCTGGGAACGGTGGCTGCGGATATCGCGGACGCCGGTGGCCACGGTCTGCTGGAATACCCCGTCTGGTACTGGCTTTGGGCGACGCCGGAGGAGGATGCCTGGCGGGACTGGGTACGGCTTTCGCTCACCGGGCAGGAGCAGCGGGCCAAGCGTGCCGCCATGCTGGCCCACACCTCCCAGGTGCGGGCGCTGTCGGGACACCCTGGCGATGAGGCGCTCCTCACGGACCGGTTCCGGGCCCATTTTGAGCGTCCCTTCGAGGTCTTTGCGTGGCAGCACCCGGTCTCCGGAACCCGGAGCGCCCGCGACGCTGAGGGCATCTTTGATGCCGTGCACAGCAAGGCTGCCGACCCTTGGGGGTATGAGGACAGCTGGTATGAGCGGCGCAAGCGCGCGCTGACCCTCGCTGCGCTGCCGGAGCCACAGTACGACGCCGGACTGGAAGTCGGCTGCTCGATCGGAACCTTGAGCGCAGAGCTGGCGCAGCGGTGCGGCCGGTTCCTCGCCGTGGACGCCAGCGGCGTTGCCTTGCTGGAGGCTGCGCGGCGGCTGGCTCCCCACGCCGGTGCCGAGGCACGGCAGCTGACGGTTCCGCGGCAGTGGCCGGACGGCCGCTTTGACCTGATCGTTGTCTCGGAAGTTGGCTATTACCTGGCACCGCCCGAGCTTGCGGAGCTGTTCGACCACATCGCCGCAGCGCTGGCGCCGGGCGGAACGCTGTTGCTTTGCCACTGGCGGCACCCCGTTTCCGGCTGGGAGCTCGACGGCGACACAGTCCACGCGCTGGCCAGGACCGGGCTGCGATGGCCCACGGCGGCGCTGTATACGGAACGGGACTTTGTGCTGGAGACGTTCACCGCGCCGGAGCCTGTGCATGGCGCCTGAGCCGGGCGGCCTGGCGCGAATCGGCCGTGTGGACGTGGTCATGCCGGCACACGATGAGGAGCGGCATCTGGAGCGGGCACTCTGCGCCATCCAGGCAGCGGCCGCCGCGCTGGAGAGGCGGCGGCCCGGCACCGACGTCGGTATCACCGTCGTGCTGGACCATTGCACCGACCGTTCGGCAGAGGTCGTCTCGGCTTTTGCCGGCCTGGACCGCCGGATCACGGTGTTATCCCGGCGGTTCCGTAATGCAGGCGCCAGCAGGGCGGCCGGTGTGGCCGCAGCCCTGCTGGGCCGTCAGTCCTCCCTGGAGAAGACGTGGTTGGCCAGCACCGACGCAGACTCGTGCGTCCCGGATACCTGGCTGTGGCGCCAACTCGAGTTCGCAGACGCCGGCTGGGACGTGGTGCTGGGGTCGGTGGAACCTGACCCGGGCGGCATGGACCCCGAAGTTCTCCGCCGCTGGCGCGCCAGGCACCCGTTCGGGGAAGACCACCCTCACGTTTATGGTGCCAATCTTGGCGTTCGGGCCTCGGCCTACCTGCACGCAGGAGGGTTTCCGGAGATTCGCTCCGCCGAGGACAGAATCCTGGCGGAGCGGCTCCGGCGCCGGGGCTTCGCCGTAGTGGCAACGGATACCATCCGCGTTGTCACCTCGGGACGAACGGCGGCCCGCGCTCCCCGGGGGTTCGGCGCTTATCTCCGGACCATCGGCGTGGAGGCCGCCGCGGCACTGAGAAGCGGGTAGCGGCGGCCCCTGCAGCGGGACGTGAATCTCACTCGGTATCGGCGCGGTCCTGCCCGTTCTGCTTGCCGCTGTGCTGTTCGCGGAGTTCGCGTCCGTGCCGGATGTCTTCTTCCTCCTTCTCCTGCAGTTTGTCGCTCTTCTTCGTGTCACGGGGCGGCAGTTGGATGGTCTCTTCCGCCTCAATGCCAGCTTGGAGTTGCCGGCCGCGCTCCATTTCAGCGTCGAACTCCGCGCCAAAAAGCAAGGACATGTTCAGGATCCACAGCCACAGAAGCATGACGATTACGCCGCCGATTGCCCCGTAGGTCTTGTTGTAGTTGCTGAAGTTGGCCACGTAGAAAGCGAAGCCCAGCGAGGCCAGGACGAAGGCCAGCAGTGCAATGAGGGAGCCAATGCTCATCCAGCGGATCTTCGGCTGTTTGACGTTGGGGGTGGCGTAGTACAGGATCGCGATGACCACTATGACCAGCAGGATGATGACCGGCCATTTTGCGACGTTCCATATGGTCAGGAACACCCCGCCGAGTCCGAGGACCCCGCCTACGGCTTCTGCGACCGGGCCGCTGACCACCAGCATGGCGGCGAGCAGCGCGACGATCACCACGGAAAGCAGTGTCACACCGAGCATGGTGCCGCGGAGCTTGACGAAGCCGCGGCCTTCGTCGATTTCGTAGATCCGGTTCATGCCCCGGCCGAACGCGTTCACGTAACCGGAGGCGGACCAGAGGGCAGTTGCGAGGCCGATGACAAGGGTGAAGCCGGCCGCCGGCGAGGCGGTCAGTTCCTGGATCGGCTCGCGGATTGTGTCAATGGTGGAACCCGGCGCTATGCCTTTGGCGATGTCCAGAAGCGCCGCCGTCGTCTTCTCTGCGTCACCAAAGATTCCCAGAAGCGAAACCAGGGCGAGCAGCGCCGGGAAAAGCGAGAGGACTGCATAGTAGGTGAGGCCTGCGGCGACGTCGGGGCACTGGTCTTTCGTAAACTCGCGCAGCGTCTTCCTGGCGATGTACTTCCACGAAGGCTTGGTGACCTCCGTGGGGCTGTCAGGCTTGCGTTCGTCGTCCGGGGCGGGCGCTGTGGACGCCTTCGCTGTACTGGATTCCGGGGCTTCTTTCGTGGCCATGGGACCATCCTTTCGGGCACGTGCAGGCGGCAAGGTCCGCGTCGCGGCGGAACTGGCTGCAGATCAGTCCTGCAGTTCAATAGGGGTGGGCGGGGGTTGGTGTCGTTCTTCGCTTCAGCGTTCTGCGGCGAACCGCCCAGCGGGGGCCTAACCGGGATTCGACCGGTCGCGCGTGAGCGGGTCACTGCCCATGGGGTCGTCCGCGAGCTCTTTTCCTGCCAGCGGATCGTTCGCAAGGTGTGTTCGGGACTGCCTGTCTTCGGCCAGCTGGGGGGAGTCCAAAGGATTGGCGGGGCGGGGCCCCGCGGCGGAGACGGCTCCACCGAGCCCGGCCGTGGCGGCATCGGGGCCGGGAAGGTCGACCGGCGGCGGCACCGACGCGTCCGCCGGGGGAACGTAGCGTCCGGAAGCGGCTTCCGACCCCGGAAGATCCACCTGGGGCGGTGGCACCGCCCCGCCGGCCGCGGGAACGAAGCGACCGCGGGTGCCCGATGAAGCAGGTGCTCCGGCGCTGAGGCCGCGCGTGAGCCTGCCGGCCAGGACACCGGCACCGGCTGCCAGCAGAAGGAACGTACCAGGATGCCGCCTGGCGTATGACGTGGCTTCGTCCAGCAGTGAACCGGGATCCTTCCCGTCCAGCCAGGCCGCCGCGGCCGCTGACCGTTCAGCGGCCTGCCGCACGAGGTCGGAGGCAACGCCGGACTGGCCTGGGGCCATAGCCATCGTGGTCAGCTGGTCCGAGAACGACCGGATGCCCGAAGCTGCCCTCCGCTGCTGGCTCACGGCCTGGCCGGCCAGCTCGGACCTCACCTCGCCGAGCAAGCTCTGCGCGCTTGTTTTTGCTTCGGCCGCAACGTTGGCTGCCTCGCTCCGTGCCGTGTGGGCCACGGCGCCGGCCGAATCCGCTGCGCTGTGCAAAGTCGAATCCGCTGCGCTGTGCAAGGGACGAGCGTGGTGGGGAGCCGAGTGCTGCGGGGCCGAGGCTTCAGGCTGGCTCCCGTCCTGCGGCCATTGGTTCTGTGTCATCATCGCTCTCTTTCAATGAAGGTGGGCTGCTGATCACAATCGGCATTGCTCGCTGTAAAATAGTAAGCATGATTACTATTAGATAGTAAGTACCCCGATTGCCGTTAGTTCAATCGGCCGGGTATGGGGCTGCATCTGGCCTTCCATACATCGGCCGGCCCGCGATGGATATGGAGAGAGGTGGATCCACGGTGGATACAGCCGCCTGGGTTTGGATCGTTGTCGGAATTGTCGTCGTGGCACTGATCGTCGTGCTCCTCATGACGAGCCGTAAGCGCAAGGAGGCGTTTAGGCGGAAGCGGGATGAAACCAACCGCCAGCACGCTGCGGAAATCCGCAGAGAGGCGGAGAATGCGGAACTGGAGGCCCGGGAGAATGAGGCCCGGGCGCTGCGTGCGAAGTCGGACGCCGAGAAGGCTCAGGTCGAGGCTGCGAGGCTGAAGCAGGAAGCCGAGCAGCGCCAGTCCGAGGCGCAGGGCCTTCGCAGTGATTCGGAGAAGCATATGACGAAGGCGAACGCGCTGGACCCGGACGTCGATGATGAGGGCGGCAGGCGTCAGGGGGCGGCTATGGACCCTGACCAGAGGATGGACCCGGACCAGAGGGCTGACGCCCCGCGCAACACCCGCGCCGACACGGGGGCGGATACCCGCGCGGAATCCGAGACCCGGCCTGCCGCCGGGCCTGGCCCGACGGATGCGCGAAAGGACAGCCCGCGGGAGTAACGGCAGGCAGGTGGCCCCATTTTTTGGCAGGGCCCATTGTGACGGGGCACTGCCCGCTTAGGGCCGCCCCCACAGCGAGCGCCGGGGCCTCAACGGCGGGGACGGCGCGAGGCCGGCGCCTGCCCCCATGCCCTCGATTACTTCCCGGATGGCATCGAGTGATGACGTCCTGGGCTCCCAGCCGAGCTCCCTGCGGGCGCGTGCCGTGTCCATGATGGGCGCGCCGGCGGCCATCTCGACCCAGCCTGAATCTGTCTCCTGCAGCCGGAGGCGCCATGTCGCATCCACGAGGGCGTGTAGGAGCCGCACGGGAATGGGCAGCACCCGCCGCGCATGGAAGAGGCGGGCCAGGTTCTGCGGGGTGACCACCGGCTCGGCCGCGACGTTGAAGGCCCCGCCGGCCCTGCGCTGAATGACTCGCCAGTAGGCGTCAGCGACGTCGTCCGCGTGCACCGCCTGGAAGACGAGCTCGTTCGGAATGGGCAGGATGGGCAGGGCCGGGCGGCGCGGCACCAGCCGGGGATGGACCATGCCCAGGAAGTACCGTCCGATCTCACTTCCGGCATCGCGCTGGAAGATCAGCCCCGGCCGCAGCCTGGCCACCGTGACGGAAGGATTGTCCCAGGCGAACCGGTCCAGGAGCGCCTCCTGCTCGGCTTTGTGCCGGCTGTAGTGGGAGCCGGCCATGCCTCTGGCGGGCCAGCCTTCATCCACCCGGCGATTCTTGTCCGCCCTGCTGTAGGCGCCGACTGACGAGGCGCACACCAGGTGCCCGACTCCCGCTTCCTTTGCTGCGGCCAGCACGTTGGCCGTGCCCGTGACGTTGGTTCGGTGCAGCGCTGCAAGGTCGCGGTTGGGCTGCACCTGCCAGGCCAGGTGCACCACCGCATCAACCCCGGCGAACGCTGCGCGGATGGCGCCCTGATCGCTGTCCAGGCCCACGTCCGCCGTGTGCCACTCCACACCGGCGTAGGGGGCCCGCGACGTGTCCGGCATCCGGCGGCTGACGCCCACCACGTCCGGTCCGCCGTCGGGATCCTGCTGCAACCTGCGCAGCAGGGCGGTGCCCGCATTTCCACTCGCTCCTGTGATGGCGATTCGCATGTCATATCCTCCGTGGACGCGCTGGATCCTGTCCGGCGGCGCATTTGCCGGGGTATCGGTTTACCGCCGTACGCCTGATGCTTTCCCGAGCCTATCGCGTGGGAGGCATTGTGTAATAAGCAGGCTTATGATTTCCTAGCGTTGAGTCTTGCCGCAGGCTTTCTTGTGATCCAGGTCGAAGGAATCCCCGACAATGCCAGAGAATCCTCCCCATGCCACCGTGGACCACGCCCGGAATGGTTACCCCGTACTTGAAGGCGCCTGCCATGGGCCTGACCCGCACCGTGCCAAGCGCCCTGCCCAACAGGCCGGCCGCCTGCACGACGCCTTCCAGAATCAACTCGTCCTGAGCTACCTCGACCTGGCGGAGTCTCTTGCCGCGCGCTTTGCCACACGGGGACGGGACCGGGCGGACCTGGTCCAGGTTGCCTACCTAGGGCTGGTCAAGGCCGCCAAGGGATTCGATGAGAACAAGGGCGAGAGCTTTCCCGCCTATGCCGCCCCCACGATCAGCGGCGAGTTGAAGCGTTTCCTCAGGGACCGCTGCTGGGCGGTCCGGCCGCCGCGCCGGGTGCAGGAGGTCCGGACCCAGATGTTGCGCATGGCACCGGACCTGACGCAATCCCTCGGGCGCGTCCCCACTGACCAGGAACTGGCAGCTGACATGGGGGTGTCGGTTGACGACATCAGGGAAGCCATGGCGGCAGGGAGCAGCATGCATCCCGATTCCCTCGACAACGCAGACCCATGGGGCGGGCCGCCGATGGCCGAGGCACTGGTTTCCCCTGATGCCCCCATTGAACGCCTGGAAGAACTGGTATGCCTGAATGAGGCGATCCAGGAGCTGGATGCCGATGACCGGGAACTGCTCTACCGGCGCTACTTTCGGGAAGAGACACAATCGGAACTGGGGCAGCGGTTCGGCATCTCCCAGATGCAGGTGTCCCGCCGACTGTCGCGCATTCTTGTCTGCCTGCAGCACCGGTTGCTGGCTGAAGAGGATCAGTCCAGCGAGAGTCCCCGGACGGCTGCCAGAACATCCTCCACCGAGACAGCCAGGAGGGCAGGGTCCGGCGCGGCAGCGAAGATGTCGCCGCGCCGTGCCTGACCGTCCGTGAGCACCACGTGCGGTCCCGGCGGCGGCCCCCACACCTCCACCGGAGCCGGGCCGAACAGCACCACGGAGGGGCGCGAATAGGCTGAGGCAAGATGCGCCGCACCCGTGTCGGCCGAGACCACCAGCCTGGCCCCGGCGATGGCCGCCACGAACTCGGCTAGCCGCAACGCGCCGGCCAAGACGTGGCTCTCCGCGAGCCCGGCCAGCCGTGCAACCTCCAAGGCCCGGGGACGTTCGGCTGCGCTGCCCGTGAAGACTATCGTGTGCCCGTCGGCTGCCAGCTGGCGGGCCACAGCGGCGAACCTTTCGGCGGGCCACAGGCGGCTGCCGTAGGCTGCGCCGACGTGCAGCACCGTGGCGGCCGGGCATGGGCTGGCAACCGCTGGCCGGCGCAGCCGGTAATCGGCGGCGTCAGCTTCGATGCCATGCCATCGCAGCAGGCGCGTCCACCGCTCACGTTCATGGATGTCCTCCACCCACGATGGGCCGGGCCTGTGGGCCGTGCGGTGGCCCAAGATGGTGCCAGGCCTGATTTCAGCCAGGCGGCGGTCGCTTTCCGGCCCGCTGCCATGGAGGTTCACCGCAACGTCCACCCGTCCGGCCCCGATGGGAATCGGAACGTCCAGGCCGTGGGTGGGGAGCAGCTCGAACCCGTCCACCAAAACGAGTGCCTCCGCGAGCCAGTCCTGTGCCGCGTAGAGGAGGCGGTGTTCCGGGTAGGCGCGCCGCAGCGCATGGAGTGCCGGCACGGCGACGAGCAGATCGCCCAGTTTCAGCGCCCGCAGGACCAGCAGGATCGGCTGTCCGCCGTCGGCATCCGGTGTTTCCACTGTCTGGCCTCCTCTGCTGAAGGCTGCCCCGGCAGGCCGCCTGACGAGGAGTCTAGCCGGAAGAAGTGGGTGGCTGGCTGTTTAGCTCCTGTCTTGAGGGGAACGGAAGGGGGTATGGCAGGCAACGAATTTCCGCACGCTTCCATGCTCAAGGCTGTGCTGTTCGACCGGGACGGCACCCTGGTGGTGGATGTGCCCTACAACGGGGATCCGCGCATGGTCCGGCCCTTTCCGGGCGCGCGCAGGGCCCTGGACGGGTTGCGCAGCCTTGGCCTGGCGACGGGGGTCCTCAGCAACCAGTCGGGGATCGCCCGCGGAATCCTGACCGCGGAGGCGGTTGCCGGCGTCAACGCACGGGTGGAGGAACTGCTGGGGCCCTTTGACGTATGGGAGGTCTGCCCACACTCCGCTGATGACCTCTGCGGCTGCCGCAAGCCGGCCCCGGGCATGATCCACAGCGCGTGTGCCCGCCTGGGCATCGATCCGTCAGAGGCGGCGTTCATCGGGGACATCGGCAGTGACATCGAGGCAGCCCGGGCGGCCGGAGCCAGGGGAGTACTGGTGCCGACGCCCCTGACCAGGACTGAGGAGGTTGCTGCGGCGGGTGAGGTCGCGGCTGACCTCGAGCAGGCCGTCGCGATGCTGCTGCGGGGGCCGGCATGAGCAGGGTGCTGGTGGCACGGCTGGACAGCGTGGGTGACGTGCTGTTGGCTGGCCCCGCCGCCAGGGCGGTGGCCCACGGCAGGCGGGCCGACGGCGGCAGTCCCAACGACGTCGTCGTGCTCTGCGGACCGCAGGGGGAGCCCGCGGCGCGGCTGTTGCCCGAGGTGTCGGACGTTTTCGCCTGGGACAGCCCATGGATCACCAACCCCGCCCCTCCCGTGACCGGGCAGCGCGTGGACAGCCTCGTGGGTTTCGTCCGCAACTCCCGGATCACCGAGGCGGTCATCCTCACGTCGTACCACCAGTCCCCGCTTCCCCTCGCGCTGCTCTTGCGGCTGGCGGGCGTGGAACGCATCACCGGCGCGTCGACTGATTATGCCGGCTCGCTCCTGGACGTCAGGTTGCGGCCGGGCGAGGATTTCCCCGAGGACCAGCCGGAGGCAGTCCGGGCGCTGGGGATCGCCCGTGCGGCCGGTTTTCGGCTCAGGGAAGGCGACGACGGAAAGCTGATGGTCAAGGACCCGCCGGATGTCCGGAACCTGGTAGGGGAGGAGCCGTACGTGGTGGTGCATCCCGGCGCGTCCGTCCCGGCCCGGGCATGGCCTCCGCTGCACCATGCCGCCGCCGTGGAACTGCTCGAAGGCGCGGGCCATCGCGTCGTGGTGACAGGCGGACCCGGGGAAACGGAACTCACGGCAACCGTGGCCGGGCCGTCAGGTATTGACCTTGGCGGGCTGACGGACCTGCAGAGCCTCGCCGGGGTGCTGGCACGCGCGGAGGCGGTGGTCACCGGCAACACGGGGCCGGCCCACCTGGCGGCCGCCGTCGGGACACCGGTGGTCAGCCTGTTTTCACCGGTGGTGCCGGCGGTCCGGTGGGCACCGTACGGCGTTCCGCTGGAACTGCTGGGCGACCAGAACGCGCCGTGCCGGCTCAGCCGCGCCCGGATTTGCCCGGTTCCGGGGCATCCCTGCCTGGGCTCGGTATCGCCGGAGCAGGTGGTGGACGCCGTTGAGCGGCTGATAAGCGGGGTTTCCTCCCTCAACACGCGGAGAAAGGTGCGTAGGCGATGAGAATTCTCCTCTGGCATGTGCACGGGTCGTGGACGGACGCGTTCGTCCGCGGCCGGCACGAGTACCTCCTGCCGGTGCTGCCCGACGGCGGTCCGTGGGGCTTGGGCCGCGCCGGCCGGAACTGGCCGGCGTCGGTCCGCGAGGTGCCCCCCGGGACGCTCGACGCGGCCGGCGTTGACGCCGTCGTCCTGCAGCGTCCCGAAGAAGCCGCCGAAGTGGCCCGCCTGCTGGGGCGGCGTCCCGGCGTCGACCTGCCCGCCGTGTACGTGGAACACAACACCCCCAAGGGCGATGTCCCCTTCACCCGGCATCCGCTCGCGGACCAGCAGGAGATTCCGGTGGTGCATGTAACCCATTTCAACGAACTCTTCTGGGACTGCGGCAGGGCGACGACCACCGTCATCGAACATGGGATCGCCGACCCCGGCTACCTCTACACAGGGGAGATGCCGGAGCTGGGTGTGGTGGTGAACGAGCCCGTCCGCCGGGGGCGCGTGACGGGAACGGACCTGCTGTCCCGCTTCGCAGAGGCCGCCCCCCTTCAGGTTTTCGGCATGGGCGGCGACGGTCTGCACGCCGGCACCGGGATCCCGCCGTCCAGGCTGACAATCCGCGGAGACCTCAAGACAGCGGACCTCCACCGCGAACTGGCCCGCTGCCGTGTGTACCTCCACCCGCTGCGGTGGACATCGCTGGGGCTCGCGCTGCTGGAAGCCATGCACCTGGGCATGCCCGTCCTCGCGCTGGCCACCACCGAAGCGGCGCGGGCAGTGCCTGCCGAAGCAGGTGCGATCTCAACCAACGTCCGGGAGCTGCTCCGGTGTGCCGAACGGCTCCTGAGCGACCCCGAAGAGGCCAGGCGCCGGGGCAAGGCAGCCAGGGAAGCGGCCCTCGAGCGCTACGGCCTCGACCGCTTCCTCGCTGACTGGGACACGGTTCTGGCCGACCTCCATCCCCGGCGAGGCCGTCCGCAGGGGAGCACCGCCTTGCAGGGGAACGGCGCCCCGCCGGGGAATGAAACCCCGGACAGGAAAGGCACTTTTACGGGATCCGGAACCGGGCCCCTCATCCCGGCGCGAGAAGGGAACATCCATTGAAGATCTCAATGATTTCGGAACACGCCAGCCCTTTGGCAGCTCTTGGCGGTGTGGACGCCGGCGGCCAAAACGTGCACGTCGCCGCGCTGTCCACAGCCTTGGCCCGGCGCGGCCACCGGGTGACGGTGTACACGAGGCGCGATTCGCCCGACGTGCCCGCAAAGGTGCGGGTGCAGCCGAGGCTTGAGGTGGTGCATGTCGACGCCGGTCCGGCCACCCATGTGCCCAAGGATGAGCTGCTGCCCTTCATGGAGGCGCTCGCAGACGGTGTGGTCCAGGACTGGGGACGCACTCCACCGGACATCGTCCACGGCCACTTTTGGATGTCCGGCATCGCCGCGCTGAATGCAGCACGCAGCGAACCCGAAGGATTCAGGGTTCCCGTGGTGCAGACGTTCCACGCCCTCGGGACGGTCAAACGCCGGCACCAGGGCGCCGACGATACCAGCCCGCCCGAACGCCGGTTCCTCGAACCGTCAGTGGGACGCTCCGCGGACCGCATTATTGCCACCTGCTCCGACGAGGTTTTCGAACTGAAGGCCATGGGGATTGACACAGCCAAGGTATCCATCGCGCCGTGCGGTGTGGACCTGGACCTGTTCACCAGCGAGGGCCCGGCCGACGCCCGGTCCGGCCCGCACCGCATCCTTTCCGTCGGCAGGCTGGTCCCTCGGAAAGGGGTGGATCTGGTGATCCGTTCCCTCCCGTACTTGAAAGCGGCGGGCTTCGCCGACGTCGAGCTCCTCATTGTGGGCGGCGGAGCACGAGGCCAGGATCCCGAGGCGCAACGGCTGCTCGGCCTTGCGCACGATCTGGGAGTGGCGGACCAGGTGGAGCTCCGCGGCCAGGTGCCCCGGGAAGCGATGCCGGCCATTTTCCGGAGCGCCGACGTCGTGGCCTGCACGCCCTGGTACGAGCCGTTTGGCATCGTTCCGCTGGAGGCCATGGCCTGCGGCATCCCGGTGGTCGCGGCGGCGGTGGGCGGACTCACGGACAGCGTGGTGGACCACGGAACAGGCCTGCATGTGCCGCCCAAGGATCCTGCCGCCATTGCCGAGGCCGTGGCAATGCTGCTGGCCAGCCCCGCACTCCGCGCGAAGCTTGGACGGGCCGGTGAACGGCGCGCGAAGGCCCGCTTCTCCTGGAACCGGGTCGCGGCGGAAACGGAAAAGGCGTACCAGCTGGCCGTTGCGGGAACCGCCGAAGCCACGAGCCTGGAACCGATGGAAGGAGCGGCGCTGTGACTACCGAATGGTCATTGCAGGAAGCTGAGCTTCCGCCCCTGCACCCGCTGGATGCCGGCCCGGCGGCGCTCGGGCGCCTGGCGGGCCGTCACGGTCCGGACATCCCCGTCACCGCGGCGTCCCGCGAGGCAGTGCGCATCCACCTGGAAAATGTCCTCCCCGCCCTGCGGTCGCTGGAGAGCCAGGCAGACCGGCTGGCGGCCTGGGGCGCGGAGCTGGCCCGGCGGCTGCTCGGCGGCCAGCGGCTGCTGGCAGCCGGGAACGGCGGCTCGGCAGCCGAGGCCCAGCACCTGACCGCCGAACTGGTGGGCAGGTTCGACGGCGAGCGGGTGCCTTTCTCCGCGATCTCGCTGCACGCAGAGAGTTCGGCGGTGACGGCCATCGCCAACGACTATGGCTACGCGGAGCTGTTCGCCCGCCAGGTACGCGCGCACGGGCGCTCCGGCGACATCCTCCTGCTGCTTTCCACCAGCGGAAAGAGCCCCAATCTGCTACGCGCCGCCGAGGCCGCCGCCCGGCTCAACGTGACCACCTGGGCACTCACCGGACCCGGTCCGAATCCGCTGGCCTCCTGTTGCGACGACGCCGTGGCCATCGACGCCATAGCAGCCAACGCGCAGGAGGGGCACCTCATTGCGCTGCACGCCATCTGCCGGTCCTTCGAGGCCGAGATCGCCCGCAAGGACAGGACCGCGCAAGGGCAGGAGGCTGATCGCGGATGAGGATCACGGTGGTGGGTGACGTGCTGTTGGATGTGGATCTTGACGGCGACGCCACACGGCTGTGCCCAGACGCCCCGGTCCCGGTGGTGGACATCGCTGAAGTGCGACGGCGGGCGGGCGGCGCCGGATTGGTGGCACGGATGCTTGCCCGGGACGGGCACCGGGTCACCCTGGTGACCGTGGTTTCGGACGACGACGCGTCCCTGGAACTGGAGGAGGCGCTCACCGGCGTGCGGGTTGTGGCCGGACCCTCTGGGGCGCGCACCCCGGTGAAGACGCGTGTCCGGGCCGGACGCCACCCCGTGGTCCGTTTTGACGAGGACTGCGGCCGGCCGGAAGTTCCCGAAGCGACGGCCGGCATGCTGAAAGCCATTGAGCAGTCAGAGGCTATTGTCGTTGCCGACTATGGCCGCGGCCTGGCAGCCAATCCGGACATTAGGTCCCTCCTCGCAGCCTTGGCAGACGACGTTCCGATCGTCTGGGACCCGCACCCCGCTGGCGCCGTTCCGGTGCCCGGCATTGCAGTGGCCACACCAAACCTCGCCGAAGCCACCAAGGCCGCGGGCATGGCGGCGGAGACCCCGGCGGAAATCGCGGCGGCGGGCACCATGCTGCTCGACCGGTGGCAGGCCAAGGCCGTGCTGGTGACCCTGGGGGAGCGGGGCGGGCTGCTGCTGGGACGGGACCGCCTGCCACGGACCATCCCGGCACCCCCGACGGCCGTCAGCGATCCGTGCGGTGCCGGGGACAGGCTCGCTGCCGGCCTGGCGGTGCACCTGGCCCAAGGCCGCGGCCTTCAAGACGCAGTGGAACTCGCCATCCACGAGGCGGCGGACTTCCTCGGCGCCGGCGGAGTGGCCTCCTTGCCGGACCGCCCCCGCCTTTTAGGGGGCAACCCTGTAAGGGACAACCCCGTAGGGGGCAACCCCGGAGGGGACGACACCGTCTGGCGCCACAGCGTCTGGGACGGCGGCCTGGGCCAAGACAGGGACGCGGCTGCCCTGGCCCGGAGGGTCCGGGCGAACGGCGGAACCGTGGTGGCCACCGGCGGATGCTTCGATCTGCTCCATGCCGGCCACGCGCGGACGCTGTCGGCGGCCCGGAAGCTCGGTGACTGCCTGATCGTGTGCCTGAACTCGGACGAGTCCGTGCACCGGATCAAGGGCGAAGAGCGCCCCATCGTCAGCCAGCAGGACCGGGCCGAGCTTCTCCTGGCCCTCGAGTGCGTGGACGCAGTGATGGTCTTCGACGAGGACACCCCGGAGGCCTGCCTGCATGAGCTGCGCCCGGACATCTGGGTCAAGGGCGGCGACTACCGGGCATCCAAGCTGCCCGAAGCGAGCCTTATCGAAAGCTGGGGCGGGCGGTGCGTGACGGTGCCTTTCCACCCGGCCCGGTCCACCTCAATCCTGGCGGACGCCCTCGCGAAGGTCAGCTGAAGCGCCCTTCGAAGACGGGCCGTGCCGCCCGGCTCACGTGCCACCAGACAAACCTGAACAGACCCGAACGAAAGGAACACCATGAATGAAACGACTTTCCGGCCCGGCCGGGTGCTGGTTACGGGCGGAGCCTCCGGCCTCGGGGCCGCCGTCGTCGACGCCGTCCTGAAGGCGGGCGGGACTCCTGTGGTGCTGGACCGGGACATCCGCACTGTCGCCGCCGCGAAGGCCTTCGAGGTGGACGTCTCGGACCGCGCGGCCGTGACTGAGGCAGTAGTGCAGGCCGCCGACACGCTGGGCGGCCTGGACGCAGTGGTCACGGCGGCCGGAATTGACCGCTGCGGAAAGCTCGAAGACGTCGGAGCAGACGAATGGGAACGCGTCATCGGCGTCAACCTGATGGGAACCGTATCCGTGGTCCGTGCGGCGCTGCCATACCTGAAGGCATCCCGCGGGCGGGTGGTGACCGTCGCCTCGACGCTGGGCAAGCGGGCGCTTCCGGAGGCCACGGCCTACTGCGCGTCGAAGTTCGGCGTCGTGGGGTTCAGCCACTCGCTGGCGGCCGAAACGGGCGGTGAGATCGGCGTGACCACCATGATCCCGGGCGGCATGAAAACGCGGTTCTTCGACGACCGGGCCGAGCAGTACAAGCCGCAGGACGATTCCCGCCTCAACGACCCCGCCAACGTTGCCCAGGCAATCCTGTTCGTGCTGTCACAGCCGGCCGGCTGCGAGATCCGCGAGATGCTCATCTGCCACGAGGAGGAAGGTTCATGGCCGTGAGCTGGAGAACGTCCTCGTAGACAGATTCGGGGGTGACCGCCTCCACCGTCGACTCATCGTGCCGGCAGCGCGGCGCCGTCCAGCCCACCTGGGTGATGTCGATGCCGCAGACGGGGCAGCGGGTGGCCCAGCCGAGGTGGATCCGGTGCAGGCTGCGCCCCAGCGGAGCTGCGTTGATCGCGTTGCCGGCCCAGAAAACGCCCACCGTGGGCGTGCCGAGCGCCTGCGCCAGGTGACGCGGACCGCTGTCGTTCGCCACCACCACGCTGCATTCGGCGAGCAGGACCGCGAGCTCCCCGAGTCCAAGTTCGCCCGCGAGTGACCCCACCTGTGGCGCTCCGTGAGGTGGGGTGTGCATGGCCACGCGGCCGACGGCGTGCTCCACCACCGCTTCCGCCAGTTCCTTTTCGGTGCGGTCACCGACCACCAGGACCCGGAAGCCGTCGTCGGACGCTTTCCGGGCGACCGCCCCAAAGCGCTCCGCCGGCCACCGGCGGCGTGGGTCCGTGGCGCCCGGATGGATCACGACGGTGCCGCCTGCCACGGTGCCCACAGCCCTGGCTGAGGGAAATGCTGAGGGAAGCGCGCCGGGAAACAGCGCGTCCACCGTCGCGGTGAGCTGCTGCCGGAACTCCGGCAGGGCACGGATCCTGGCCTCCAGCCCCACCGGCGGTGCGCCGGCGAGGCCCGCCACCTCAAGTGCCCGGAGCGGCTCGTGCTGGTAGTACAGGTAGGGGAGGGTCCGCTCCAGCCGGGCCGCATCCGGGGTGCCGGTGCCCACAGTGTGGCGGGCCGCCAGCCGGAGGAGGAACGGGTTGGAAAAGCGCCCGCCGCCGTGCACCTGGACGGCAAGGTCGAACTTCCTGGACTGCATGCGGTCGAAGAATTCCGTCAGCTCCCCTTCACCCTCCACTCCCGGCCGCACACCTTCCGAGAACGGCAGGACTACCGTTTCGTCCACCGGCGAGTCGATCCGGGACAGCAGCTCCGCGTGGATGGGCGTGCCGAGGAGGGTGACGGAGGCCTCCGGATAGGCGGCCTTCAGCGCCGCAACGGCCGGCAGGGCATACATCAGGTCGCCCAGGCCGCCGCCGCGCAGCACCGCGATCCGCGAGACCCCGGCGAATTTCTCCAGGACCGGGCCCACTCCGTGCCCGGTGATGCGTGCTCCGCCGAAATCTGCGGTGAGTTGCTCCATGGCGTCAGCCCTTCGGGTTCGGACGGGTCGGGACGGGGCGGTGCGCTTTCCGTGGAGCCCACCATACGGCCCCGCACTCGCGGGCCGCCAGCACCGAAAACTCGTGATGGTGCGGGCGTGTAAAGAACCGGCGGAGGGGTACGGATGAGGTCAGGAGACGGCACGAACCGGAGCGTCATGGACCGGAGCCACATGGACCAGCAGCCTGCACAGCGAGGAGCCCCATGCACACGACTACCCAGGCTTTCCAGACAACTGCACCAGCTCAGCTCACCATCAGGGACCCCCGCACCGGCGACGTTGTGGGAACGTTTGCTTCTGCCCGGCGCGAGGACGTGGCACGTGCCGTGGCGGCCGCCCGCGTCGCCCAGCCGGCCTGGTCTGCCACGCCGCCGGCGGAACGGGGCAGGCTCCTGCGTGCCGCCGCTGCCGCCCTGGACGAAAAGGCCGCGGAGCTGGCGGAGATCAACGCGCGGGAAACCGGCCGTCCTGTGGAGGAGGCCCGGGCCGGCGTGGCTGCGGGAGTTGCCACGCTGGAGCAATATGCCGAGCTCGGGCCGGTGCACCGCGGCCACAGCCTTCGGGGCAACACGTTGGCGGCCGACTACACGGCAGCGGAGCCCCGCGGCGTGGCCGTCCTGCTGACGCCGTGGAACGATCCCGTCGCCGTAGCCTGCGGACTGATCGGCGCCGCGCTGGTCACCGGGAACACCGTCGTCCACAAGCCCAGCGAGCGCTGCCCCGGCGTCGGCGAACGGCTTGGCCAAGTGCTGGCGCCTGCCTTTCCGCCGGATGTCCTGCAGACCCTGACCGGAGGCGCCGACGTCGGTTCACTCCTCACGCAGCAGCCGTCCATAGACGTCTTTGCGCACGTTGGGTCCAGCGACAGCGGCGCCCGCATTGCCCAGGCCGCGGTGCTCACCGGCGCCCACGTAATCCGGGAAAACGGCGGCAACGATCCGCTCGTGGTTGATGAGGATGTGGACCCTGAATGGGCCGCGGAACAGGCAGCCGTCGGCGCGTTCAGCAACAGCGGCCAGATCTGCACCTCGGTGGAGCGCATCTATGTCCACCGGGCCGTTGCGGAGCAGTTTTGCGATGCGCTCGCGGCGCAGGCCCGAACCCGTAACCGGGTCGGGATCGCGCCGCTCGTGGACACGCGGCTGCGGGAGACGGTCCACCGGCATGTCTCTGAGTCTTTGCGGCTCGGCGCGCGGGCGCTCGAGGGCGGGACGGTTCCCGACGGTCCTGGTGCCTTTTATCCCGCCACAGTCCTGCTCGACTGCACGGACTCCATGGAGGTCATGGCCGAGGAGACCTTCGGCCCGGTTGCCCCGGTGCGCGTCGTGGACAGCTTTGGGGAAGGCCTCCAGCTGGCCGCCGCGGGCCGGTACGGGCTGGCCGCGACGGTCCTGACCGGGAGCATCGCCCACGCCCAGCAGGCAATCGCGGCCCTTCCGGTAGGCACCGTCAAGGTCAACGACGTGTTCGGCGGGGCCCCGGGCGGTTCCGCCCAGCCGCGCGGCGCAAGCGGTCAGGGCTTCGGCTACGGGCCGGAGCTCCTGGATGAATTCACCAGGGTCAAGGTGGTGCACATGGCGGCGGCCCCCGGTAGCGGGAGCGGCTCCTCCTCGGAAGGCCTGGCAGAATGACGGCCGGCGGTGCCGGCGAAGCGGGAGCTGGCGGCCAGAACTTGCCTGACGGGCACGGGCCGGAGCTCTCGGAGCAGCGCGGCCTGGCGGCGTGGCTTCCGCGGCGGCTTGCCGAGGAACGCCCGGCAGTCCTCGTGGTGGGCGACCTGATTCTCGACGGATGGTGGAGTGGCCCCAGCGACAGGATGTGCCGTGAAGCTCCAGCCCCGGTCGTGGACATCAACCGCCGCGAATTCTCCCCGGGCGGCGCCGCGAACACCGCCATGAACCTGGCTTCCTTAGGTGCCCGGGTGAGCGTGGCCGGACTCATCGGAACGGACGACGCCGGCACGGAGCTCAAGCGCCAGCTGCTGGCCGCCGGCGTCGACACCACCTTCCTGATGGAAGACCCGGACTTTGTGACCACGACGAAAATCCGCATCAGCAGCGGCGGGCAGGTCCTGCTCCGCTTCGACGATGCCGCCGCTGAAGTCCCGGAAGACGCGCTGGCGGCGCTCGCCGCTGTGCTGCCGGCCGCCGTCGAACGCCAGGACGCCGTGGTGATCTGCGATTACGGGACGGGCGTGCTGGCTGGGCCCGTCCGCCACCGGCTCACCGGTGCCCTGGCCCGGCGCGGACCGAACCAGCTGGTGGTGGTGGATGCCCATGACCCCCGCCCGTGGGCGCGTTTGGAACCGGACCTCGCTACGCCCAACGCGCAGGAGGCCGCGAGGCTGCTGGATTGCTGCCTGTCGGGCGGTCCGGAGCGCGCCGCCGTGGTGACTCGGCACGGGCAGCAGCTGCTGAAGGCCACGGGTGCCCGGGCGGTGGTGGTCACCCTGGACCGCGACGGCACTGTCCTGGTGATGGCCGACGGCACCTCCCACCGGACCTGGGCGCGGCCGGCCACGGAGAAGCAGGCCTCCGGCGCGGGCGACACGTTCGTGGCCGCGCTGACCCTGGCCCGCGCCGCTTCCCTCCCCCTGACCGCCAGCCTCGACCTGGCGCAGGCGGCAGCGGACGTCGTGGTGCACCACCCGGGAACATCCGTGTGCGGCACAGATGAGCTGGGGCGCTACCTGGAAAGCTTCGCGGACACGGCTCTGACGGCGGACGAGCTGGAACGGCACATCCGTGCCCACCGCAGCGACGGCCAGCGGGTTGTCCTGACCAACGGTTGCTTCGACGTGCTGCACAGCGGCCACACCCGCTACCTGAACCAGGCCAAGCAGCTGGGCGACATCCTGGTGGTGGCACTCAACAGTGACGAGTCCGTGCGCAGGCTCAAGGGACCGGAGCGCCCCATCAACAGCGTGGCGGACCGTGCCGCCGTGATCGCCGCCCTGAGCTGCGTGGACTACGTGACCGTCTTCGACACCCCCACGCCCATACCCCTGATCGAGCAGCTGCGTCCCGAAATCTACGCCAAGGGCGGCGACTACACGCCGGAGATGCTGGCCGAAACGGAGGCAGTGGAGGCCTACGGCGGGCGGGTCTGCATCCTGGACTATGTGGCGGAGCGCTCCACCACCGCGATGGTGCAGCGTATCCGCAACGGGGAAGGCGCAGTGGTTTCTGAGACGGCGGTTTCTGAACCGTAGCTTCCGCCGACCGGGCTTGTCGAGATCGAGGGCTGGTCCAAGCCCAGATTTCGGCAGGCCCAAGCCCCACCGTCAACTAGGGTTGAGGCATGACCGAAGCGGCGGAAAACTGATGGCACGGCGCGGCAAGGCCAGCGGCCGGACAGCCGACGCCGGCGCCCGTGGAGTCGTGGAGCTGCCCAAGGGTGCCCGCCCGGACGGGCCCGTCGAGGGCGTCTACTACATCGACACCGGAGACTGCGAACTGATCGCGGACCAGGACAACTCCAGCGGCTGGCTGCTGCGCATCAACGGTGTGATGAGCTCGCACATCGACCTCGCCGATCCGCTGTTCCTTGACTTCGAGTACATGCGCTGGATGGCCGCCCTCATCGAGTCCCGCTGGCCTCCGGAAGCCCGGCCCAGGCTGCGCGGCCTCCACCTGGGCGGCGGCGCCTGTTCGCTGGCCCGTTACTTCCACGCCGCCTATCCCGAGGCGCGGCAGGTGGTGGTTGAACTGGACGGGAAACTCGCCGAATACGTCCGCGGCTGGTTTGACCTCCCCAAAGCGCCGCTGTTGCGCCTTCGTGTCGGGGAGGCCCGGGCCGTGACCGAAACACTGACGCCAGAGACCCGCGACTTCATCGTCAGGGACGTCTTCGCCGGTGCCCTCACACCGCGGCCGCTGACCACGGCCGAGTTCACCGAACACGCGAAGCGGGTGCTGGCACCGGGCGGCGTCTATGTCGTGAATTCGGGGGACGGGCCGGACCTCAAGAGCGCCCGCGAGGATGCCGCCACCATCGCCGCCGCCTTTGAGCACACGGTGATCATCGCTGATCCGGCCATGCTCAAGGGACGCCGCTACGGCAACATGGTGATGGCGGGCAGTGACCGGCCGTTCGACGACGATCCCCACCTGGCCCGCCGGCTCCTCGGGGGCGCCGTCCCCGCCCATATCTGGGACGACGCGAGAGTCCGCGCCTTCGCAGCCGGGGCGGCGGTCCGCCACGATCCGCTGCCTCCCCCGCCCTTACCTCCATCGACTGCTCCGTAACTGCCCTTCCCACGCTTCAAAAGGGCAGTTACGGAGCAATCGATGGGGTTCTGCCGCGCCCCAGCAGAGACTCCCGGTTGGCCGTCACCTCTTCGCGCACGGCCTGGACCACGGCCGCGACGGCGGGCCGCCGCATGGAGTCCGGCCGGAGCACCATCCAGTAGGGGAGGCGCTCCGCGAACTGTTCCGGCAGCAGGCGCACGAGGTCTGCGTGCCGGTCTCCCATGAAGCACGGCAGGAACCCGATGCCGGCGCCGGCACGGGTGGCCTCCACGTGGACGAACACGTTGGTGGAGCTCACGCCGTCCCGCATCGCCGGCACGAGGCGCCGCGGAGCGTCGAGGTCGTCCACCTGCAGCATGGAGTCCACGAAGTACACCAGCGGATGCGTTGTCAGGGACTCCACCGAGTCCGGCGTTCCGTTCTCCACCAGGTACGAGCGGGAGGCGTACATGCCCAGCACGTATTCGCCGAGGCGGAAGGCCTCGGCCCGGTGCACCTGCGGCTCACCCACCACCACCTCGATGTCGAGCCCGGAGCGCTGCTGGAGCGCCCGCCTCGTGACAGTGACGATCTCCACGCTGAGGCCGGGGTGGTCCCTGCGCAGCTTCGCCACCGCCGGGGCGGCGATGTATGCGCTGAAGCCGTCCGTGGCGGTCATGCGCACGACGCCGGTCACCGGGTCGGGCGGCCGGCCGGAAGGCCCGAGGGCACGCACCGCGGTTTCAACCTGTTCGGCAACCATGACCGCCTGCGCGCCGAGTTCGGTGAGTTCCCAGCCGCCCGCCGCCCGGGAGAGGACACGCCCTCCGAGCGCCTTTTCCAGGGCCGCGATCCTGCGGGACACGGTGGTGTGGTTCAGCCCCAAAACCTGGGCCGCCGTCGTGAATTTCGCCGAGCGGGACACCGCGAGCAGCACCAGCAGGTCATCGGGGTTGGCTTCCATATCTGCAATTTTGCACGAATTACGTGCCGGATTAGCTATTGAGCCGGGAAGTCTCTGCAGCAATACTCAGGTGAACCGGAAGTGCCGCGAGACGGCACGTGTCAGCGCGGACACTTAGAGGAGCAGAGCATGAGCGGAAAGACCCTGAACGGCCGCAAGGCCGTGGTGACCGGCGGCGCCAGCGGGATAGGCGCGGCCTGTGCGCGGGAGCTCGCTGCCCGTGGTGCCAAAGTAGTGGTGGCCGACGTGGACGAGGAGGGGGCCGCAGCCCTCGCCGACGAACTGGGCGGCACGGCCTGGGGCGTGGACCTCCTGGACGTGGATGCCTTAGCGGCGCTGAGCCTGGACTGCGACATCCTGGTCAACAACGCCGGCATCCAGCACATCGGCCCCATCGAGGACTTCGAGCCGGCAGCGTTCCGCCGGATCCTCACCCTGATGCTCGAGGCACCCTTCCTGCTGGTGCGGGCTTCCCTCCCGCATATGTATGCCAATGGCTTCGGCCGCATCATCAACGTGTCCTCCGTGCACGGGATCCGGGCCTCGCCGTACAAGAGCGCCTACGTCTCCGCGAAGCACGGCCTGGAAGGACTGAGCAAGGTAACGGCGCTGGAGGGCGGCGAGCACGGCGTCACATCGAACTGCATCAATCCCGGATACGTCCGCACGCCGCTCGTGGAAAAGCAGATTGCCGACCAGGCCCGGGTGCACGGCATCCCCGAATCGGAGGTCCTCGCCAAGGTCATGCTGACGGAGTCCGCCATCAAACGGCTGGTGGAGCCGGAGGAAGTCGCCTCCCTTGTTGGTTGGCTGTCGTCGGACGACGCCGGCATGGTCACGGGCGCGAGCTACACCATGGACGGCGGCTGGTCGGCACGGTAGACAACACCCGGCTAGGCTGGCGGAATGCGCAAGGATTTCAGTCCCGCTGAGTTGCCGTCCGCGGAGTTCTACCGGCTGCTGACGGCCGTTGTTGTTCCCCGCCCCATCGCCTGGGTGTCCAGCACCTCCGCCGAGGGTGTCGACAATCTCGCGCCCCATTCCTTCTTCACCGTCGCCTCGGTGACGCCGCCGATCATCCAGTTCACTTCGGTGGGCAGAAAGGATTCGCTGCGGAACATCTCGGCACGCGGGGAGTTCGTGGTCAATCTCGCGCCGGCTGAGTTCATGGCCGAGGTCAACGCTACGGGCACCAACTTTCCGCCCGACGTCAGCGAGTTCGACGCCGCTGGCGTGACCCGCGAACCGGGCCTGACGGTCAGCGTGCCGCGGGTGGCGGAGTCTCCGGTGGCCCTCGAATGCCGGTTGCATTCAACACTGGCAATGGGCGACTGCGTCCTGGTGTTCGGCGAGGTCACCCATGCTGCGATCTCCACCGCGGTTCTGGAAGGGAGCCACCCGAGGATCGATCTCCTCGGACCACTCGCCCGGCTCGGGCGGGATGAGTGGGGGCACCTCGGAACAGTCAAGGAGCTGGGGAGGATCCGCAAGGCCGAATGGCCTGGGGACTTCCGGCGGCGGGACGCGCCGGACGAGTGAGGCGGGCCCACCATCGCCTGTGGATGACAGGCCCGCCGGGTGCCTCTACTTCAAGAATTCATTCGTGTAGGTTTCCTCCAGCTTGATGTCCTTGTCCCCGACTTCAGGGTTGGCCACCTGCTGGGTCTTCAGCACCGCCTGGGCACCTTCCTCGGTGAAGGCACCGTCCTTGCTCAGCGTCACCTTCAGTTCCTCGATCACCTTGGCGTACAGAGCCTTGTCTCCGCCCGAGAATTTCTCCGGCATCGCCGCCGCGATCTCCTCACCGGAATGTCCGTCGATGTATTCAAGGGTGCGCTTGATGGCCTTGGCGAGCTTGCCGGCCGTCTCCTTGTTCTGGTCCAACCATTCAGTCTTGGCGTAAAGGCTCGAGGAAGGCCATGAGTCGGTGTCGAACACTTCCCTGAGCCCCTCCGCAGTGCGGACATCCTCGAGAAGCACCGGTTCGTGTCCGATCCGCTTTGTCAGAACGGAGATGTCAGGTTCGAGCATTACCGCGGCATCCACCTGGCCCTGTTCCATGGCGGCAACAGCGGAGGAACCGGCTCCTATGGCGGAAACCGCCGCATCCGTCTGCTGCATGCCGTTCTTGGCCAGCAGGAACTTGACGAACATGTCCGTGGAGGACCCGGGAGACGTCACACCGACGTTCTTGCCCTTGAGGTCTGCGATGGACTTGATCTTGCCCTCATTCTTCGGCGCCACGAGCAGGGCAAGGCCTGAGGACTCGCCCATGTCAACGAAGGCTTTGACCTTCTGGTTCTTCGCCTGCATCTGGATCGTGTGCTCGTAGTAACCGCTGGTCACGTGCGTGCTGCCACCGATCATGGCCGTCAGGGCCTTCGATCCGCCCTGGAGGTCCTGGAGTTCGACGTTCACACCCTCGTCCTGGTAGTAGCCCAGCTCCTGCGCCAGGGTGGTCGGAAGGTAGGTCAGAAGGGTCTGGCCGCCAATGCCGATGACCACCTTGGAGCCTCCGCCGCCACCACCGGCGGCTCCGGTGCCGGTCTGGCCCGGAGGCGCAGCGGCCGGAGCGCCGCAGGCTGAGAGTACGAGAGCAAGGGCGGCAACCAGGGTCAGTGGCCGGATGATGCCCCGGCGCCTCTGCCGGTTTGTGTTCTGTGTCATCGGGTATCCCTTTCAGGCGGTGATGGTGCGTGGTTCACGCCCTGCAGGGCCGGGCCGTGCAGGGCGCTGGTCTGTTACGAGGACCGGACTGGGCGCCACCGGAGCAGGTGCCGTTCCAGGCGGTTGACGAGGAGGTCGATGATCAGGACCACGATCATCAGGATGAACATCCCGGCAAAGACGCCCTTGGTGTCGAAGACGCCCTGGGCCTGGGCGATCGCGTAGCCGACGCCGGCGGAAGCGCCGAGGTATTCGCCCACAACGGCGCCCGTGATGGCAAAACCCACGCTGATGTGCAGACTAGAGAAGATCCAGGTCAGCGCGCTGGGGATAAACACATGGCGGAGGAGCTGCTTTTCGGACGCCCCCAGCATCCGTGCATTGTCCACCAGAACACGGTCAACGCTCTTGACGCCCTCGAGGGTGTTGAAGAAAACAATGAAGAACACGAGTGTGAAGCCGAATGCGACCTTTGACCAGATTCCCAGCCCGAACCAGAGCAGGAAGATCGGGGCCAGCACCACGCGGGGAAGAGCGTTGAACATCTGCAGGAACGGATCCAGGAGCCTCTCAAGGAAGCGCACCCTCGCAAGGACGAAACCCAGGAGAAGGCCGACGGCGGCACCCACCAGAAAGGCCAGGATGGCCTCCTGCATGGTGACCCACAGGTGTGGGAACACGAACCCCGACGATACCCACACCCACACCGTCTGGAAGATGTCCGTCGGAAGCGGGAAGAAGAATTCGTCCACAATCCCGGCTCGCGCAGAAAGCTCCCAGGCGCCCAGGACCGCAACGGTGAGGAGGAGCTGTGTGCTCCGCATCGCCAGCGCAGACATCTCCCCGCGCGGGCGGCGTCGGGGAACGCTCCCGTCCTGTGTCGCCGAGGGCCCGTTTTTCCTTGATCCGAGGAGAGTCACGCGACTTCGCCTTCTTCCGCCAGTGCCGTTTCGTAGGTCTTTGAGACTTCGATCTTCAACCTGCCCCAGATTTCGCGGTGAAGAGTGACGAACTTGGGGTCGTCGCGGATGTCGAGGAGATCACGCGGCCGGGGGATGTCGATGGTGTAGCTTCCCACCACGGTGCTTCCGGGGCCTGCGCCAAGGATGACGACTTCATCGGATAACGCGATCGCTTCGTCCAGGTCATGAGTGATGAAGACGACCGCCTTGCCGGATTCCTGCCAGAGCTGCAGAAGCTCGTTCTCCATGATCTGGCGCGTCTGTACGTCGAGGGCTGAAAAGGGCTCGTCCATGAGCAGGATGTCGGGATTGACGATCCAGGCCTGGGCGATCGCTGTGCGCTTGCGCATGCCGCCGCTGAGCTGATGCGGGTAGCGGTCCGCGAAATTCTTGAGCCCTACCTTCTCGAGCCAGCGCCGCGATTCCGCATGGGCCTCTGCCTTCGACACGCCGGCCATGGTCAGGCCGAGACTCACGTTGTCGATCACCGTCTTCCACGGCAGGAGGGGGTCCTGCTGGAACATGTAGGACGCCCGGCGGTTTACTCCACTCACGGGTTGCCCAAAGCTCTTCACACCGCCCGAGCTGGGATCCAGAAGCCCGGCCGCCATGTTGAGGATCGTGGATTTGCCGGAGCCGGTGGGGCCGACAATCGAGACGAACCGGCCTGGTTCGACCTTGAGGTTTATGTCGCGGACCGCGACGTAGGTTTCGCCCCCGGGCGTGGGGAATTGCTTGGTGCACCCGGTGAGCTCCACCGCGTACGTTGACGTGTCTGCTTGTGCAGCTGGCATCATTGCACTCTTCCCGGCCGGCGCTGGCCGATTGCTATCGCGGCGGATTCTCATGGTCGGGAACGTGTTGCGTCGCTTCCACGCCCGCTGCGTCGGCTCTGACGATTTGGACATTATTTTCACATCGTGGGTTCACCATCATGATGTGGACTTGATGGTAGCAGTAACCCAGGTCACACTCAACGGGCCGCGGGCTCCTACACTTTGTCCATGAGTTCCAACGAAACCTCGGTCACGCCTTTGCTGGTTCTTAGAAAGATCACGTCCATCCTGGATGCCTTTTCGCTCGCCCAGCCTGAGCTTTCGCTGAGCGAAATCCGGTCGGCTACCGGCGTACCCCACTCCACGGTTCAGCGCCTCGTTGCGAACATGGTTCAGGAGGGCATCCTGGACCGCCATGGGGACCGGTTCCGCGTCGGAGTCCGGATGGCCCACTGGGCGGCCCCGGCCACCCAAGGGCTCGACTTCCTCGAATTGCTCACTCCCGTGCTGCGGAGGCTGCGTGACGAACTCGGAGAGACGGCCTGCATCTTCCGGGAGTCCCAAGGGAAGCGGGTTTGCATTGCCCTTGCTGAGACCCGGCGGATGCTTAGGCGGGTGGTCCAGGTGGGCGAAATCATGCCGCTGCACGTGGGTTCGGCCGGCCGGGTCCTCCTGGCCTGGAACCCTGATGTGGCCGAACAGATATACCGCTCGGGGCTCCACTCCCTGACGGACCAGACGATCACGGACGCCGCAAGCCTGGAGGCTGCCGTAGCCAAAACCAAGGCGGAGGGGTTCGCCATCACCACGGGTGAGCGCGTTTCGGGGGCGAGCGGGATTTCGGCTCCGATCTTCGGGCCCCAAGCTGAACTCTTCGGCGCCTTGACGGTCATGGGGCCCGCGATGCGGATGCCCTACGATGTCTGCGCCTCCTGGGTGGAATCCGTACTGGCCGCGGCCGAAGAGTCAACGAGGGTCATCGGAGGAACGATTCCGCAGGAGGGTCTATCCGCATCGTGGATTTAGGTCCACAATATGAAAGACTCTGGTGCCAGAGAAGAACGGCTCCATAGGCTCCCCGCTAACCTAATCCGCAGCATCTGCCCCGGATTGTGCCGACGCCGGCAGAACAGGAGTCACAAAGATGGCGAAGGTTTCCGAGACCACCACGCGCGGCGCCGCCCCGCGCACCGCCGCCCGGCCCGATTGCCCGGACGCCGCCGGTCCCTTGGCTGGCGTGCGCGTCCTTGAACTTGGTTCTCTGATCGCGGGTCCCTTTGCGGGCCGTCAGCTTGCCGACTTCGGGGCGGAAGTCATCAAGATTGAGTCGCCGGACCGGCCAGATCCCATGCGGGAATGGGGCCGGGCGAGGGTCCAAGGGCACACGCTCTGGTGGTCTGTGCAGTCGCGCGGCAAGAAATGTGTGACGCTCGACCTCAAATCTCCGCGCGGGCGTGGACTGTTCTTGGAGCTCTGCAAGGAGGCAGACGTCATCCTGGAGAACTTCCGGCCTGGAACCCTCGAGAAGCTGGCACTTGCACCCGAGGAACTCTGGAAGGTGAACCCGGGGCTCATTATTGCCAGGGTGTCCGGCTACGGCCAGACCGGGCCGGATGCGCAAAAGCCGGGCTACGCTTCAGTCGCCGAAGCGCGCGGAGGCCTGCGGTACCTCAACGGCTACCCGGACCAGGCACCTCCGCGCAGCGGCATTTCGCTGGGGGACAGCCTCGCATCGCTCTATGCGTTGCAGGGGATCCTGTTGGCCCTGTATTGGCGGGACGCCCGGGGAGGAACGGGCCAGGTGGTGGACGTGTCCCTCGTTGAAGCCTGCTTTTCGCTCCTGGAGAGTGCCGTGCCGGACTACGCGGCAACCGGGGTTGTCCCGGGTCCCAGTGGCTCGGGACTCAAGGGGATCGCGCCATCGAACATCTTCCGTTCCAGCGACGGCAAGTGGGTGGTCATCGCTGCGAACCAAGACTCGGTGTTCGTGCGGCTGGCTGCCGCCATGGGAAGACCGGAGTTGGCGTCGGACGCTCGGTACAGCAACCACGCGGCCCGGGGGGCCCACCAGGAAGAGCTGGAATCACTGATTGCCGAATGGGCTGCGGGGTTTCGTCATGAGGAGCTGACCTCGCTCCTGGACGGATACTCAGTGCCCAACAGCCCGGTCAGCAGCATTGAAGACATCTTCGAGGACCCCCAACTGCGTGCCAGGGGGATGCTGGTGGAAGTGCCGGACGAGCAGCTGGGCACCGTTGTCCAGCCCGGAATCATACCCAAGCTGACCCGCAGCACAGGCGAGATCGGCTGGAGCGGGCCCCTGGTGCCGGGCTCCCACAACCGGGATATATACGGGGGGCTGCTCAAGCTCTCTGACAAGGAACTGCAGGACGCCAAGGATGAAGGTGCCATCTGATGAATGACGCACAGGCTTCGAGGGCAGTTTCCATCGTGGACGTCAGTCCGCGGGACGGGCTCCAGAACGAAAAGGTGCCGGTCAGTACCCAGGACAAGCTGCGGCTCATCAACGAGCTCATCGCCTTGGGTGCCAGACGGATTGAGGCAGTCAGCTTTGTGAATCCGAGGAAGGTCCCGCAGATGGCCGACGCGGATGCGGTGATGGCGGGCGTCCCCCGGGATGCCGGGGCCAGCTTCATCGGTTTGGTTTTGAACACCAAGGGCGCCGTCCGGGCCGTGGATGCCGGCGTGGACGAGATGAATTACGTGCTGCCGGTGACTGACGCCTTCGCCGCCGCAAACCAGAACACTACCGTGGCCGCGGCCCTCGATGCACTCGAGGAAGTGTCATCGATCGCCGCCGGAGCTTCGATTCCGCTCACGGTGACCGCTGCCGTCGCTTTCGGCTGCCCCTACCAGGGCGACGTCCCCACGGAACAGACTCTCGCTGTCGTCCGCAGCGCACTTCAGCGCGGAGCGCTGGCGGAGATTGCCCTTGCGGACACTATCGGCTGCGCCGTCCCCTGGCAGGTTGGCGATGTGTTCGGCGAGCTGCGCTCGGAAACGGGCGTCCAGTTGAGGGCGCACCTGCACGAAACCCGCCACACCGCCCTGGCCAATACCTACGCGGCCATGGCAGCCGGCGTCGGGGTTTTTGACAGCGCGGTCGGAGGCCTGGGCGGCTGCCCCTTTGCCCCGGGCGCCGCCGGCAACATTTCCACCGAGGACCTGGTGTGGATGCTGGGTCGCGCGGGGTTCGAGACCTCCATCGATCCGGTGGCCGCCACGGAACTCGGCCGCTGGATCTGTGCCAAGGTCGAGACTGCACCTCGCTCGGGGCTCGCGGGGGCGGGCGTTTTTCCGAAGGCCGCGTGAGCCCTGCCAGCCCGCCGGGACGAGCTCGCCGCGCTGCTACTCGGCCGGCGTTTCGGCCTGCCTGATGTAGTCCTCCACGGCCGATTCGGGAATGCGGTATGACTTCCCGAAGCGGACGGAGGCCAAGGCATGGGACTTGACCAGCCGGTAGACGGTCATCTTTGACACCCGCAGCGCTGCCGCGACTTCGGCGATGGTCAGGTAAGCGGTGGGCAAATTGGCAATGGACATGGAAACGCGCTCCTTCGTCGGGACGGCATGCTGGCCACCGGCTACTCCGGCCGCCTCAGCTGCCGGTGGTCATAGAAATAGACGCGGCCGCCCGACCTCAGGCCCACCGACGTTCCGTTGCGGATCTCCACGATGCCTTCCCTCCTGCCATTGAAGGGATCATCGCCCACCACGGCGTCGCCGATCTTGTAGGGGATGGCCGCCGTGCGTGCGCGGCTCAGTGTCTTAGTCAGGAACCCGGACAGCCGTCCGGTTCGGATGGGGGCATCGGCGGTGAACTGGATCATCGTGACCACTCCTTCGCAGTGTGACCTGGCGTCGATTCACTGGCGGTGCGGGATCCGGTTGCGATTGTCGGAGGGAGCTCCGATCCGGGAGTGCACCGTGCGGACAACAGTAGACACTCACACCAAGAGCCACACGAGTAGCAACTACCTCACTTCCCCCGTGGGCGCCTCTCGGAACAGGTATCAACTACCTGTTTTTGGAAACCGCCGTGCCAGGATGCCGCCAAAGAACGGGCCTAGCGGTATCCTTGGGTTGCCGCCGGCAGGTTTGCGTCCTGCACCTCCGTGAGATAGCGCCAGCAGTCCGGCCGCGAGCCGTCCACATCGGTGAAACCGTACTCTTGGGCCAGGCCCCCGGAGGAGAAAGAACCCCCTGTGCGGCTAGCCAGGTCCGGGTCGGCCGCGAGTGCCGCAACGGCGCGGCCGACGAAGCGCGGGCTCTCCGAGATCGCGGCGAAGTGGGGATTGACGGCCGCCGCGTCCCGCCAGTTCGCCTCGGTCACCCCATAGTGCTCCAGCATCATTTCCGAACGCATCCACCCGGGAGTCAGTGCGACCGCTGTGCACTGGAAGGGTTTCAAATCCTCTGCCTGGCTGAAGGCGAGACGCAGCACCGCCCACTTGGCGAGGTCGTAGAACGCTGAAAGCCGGTAGTTGGTTGCGTTGTACTCCCGCGTTCCGTCGGTCATTTCCACCACAAGCCCGCCAGGACGCCGGATGAGCAGGGGCAGGGCGAAGTGGCTTGTGACGAGGTGCGTGTCCACGGCGCCATGCAGCATCTTCAGCCCGGCGTCCAGGCTGTGCTCCCATACGGGCGTGTTCCACTCAACGAGGTTTTCACCGCCCCAGACGTCATTGACGAGGACGTCCAGGCGCCCCTGCTCGTCATCGATGCGCCGCACCAGCGCTTCCACGCCGGCCGCCTGCAGATGGTCCACCTCGACGGCGATACCGGTGCCGCCTGCGGCGGTCACGAGTTCCGCCGTCTCCTCGATGGTTTCCGGCCGGCCGTACTCCGACGTGCGGTGCCGCGTGGTGCGCCCGGTGCAGTAGACGGTGGCCCCGGCCTCGCCGAGGGCCACCGCCGTTCCACGCCCGGCGCCCCGCGTCGCCCCCGCGACGAGGGCCACTTTCCCGTCCAGCGGCAAGTCCATGCCTAACGCTAACCCAGGGGCCTTCGGCAGCGGAAGTGCGGGGATGTCTGGGATTCCAGACACGGTGCCCGTCTGAGGGTGTTTCTGACCCGTCATCAGGGTGCACAGTTAAGTCAAGCGTTAGTACGGTATCCCGGACAGAACCCCTTTCGGGGGCCTCTTCGGGACCGTAACGACGGCTGTAACGACGGAGGATGACATGGCAGACAGCGCGCCCGCGCGACGGGAATCGGCGGGCCGCCCGACGGCGGCGAAGGTGACGTCGAAAGTTCCGGCGGCCGAAAATACCCTCCGTATCCTCAAACTGCTGGCCTCCAAGCGGGGGCCGATGGCGGCGTCGAACATTGCCACGGCGCTGGGACTGCCGCGTTCCAGCGTCTACCACCTCCTGGGGGTGATGGAGGCGAACGGTTTCGTCCTGCACCTGCACGAGGAACAGCGCTACGGCCTGGGAATCAGCGCCTTCGAGCTCAGCTCGGCCTATTCGCGGCAGGAGCCCCTGTCCCGCCTCGGACGGCCCGTGCTCGCCTCGCTCGTCGATGCGATCGGCGAAAGCGCTCACCTGGCCGTGCTGCACGGGCGCGACGTGCTCTACATCGTCGAGGAACGGGCCAAGAACCGGCCGTCCCTGGTGACCGACGTCGGCGTCCGGCTTCCGAGCCACCTCACCGCGAGCGGCCGCGCCATCCTCGCCGCGCTGCCCAAGTCCCAGGTCCGGGCGCTCTACCCGAACGCCGCCGCCTTCAGCGCCCGGCATGAAGTGGAGGGGGCCATCATGAAGTACTCTGCGCTCTCCTCTCACCTGGACCAGGTCCGCCAGCGTGGCTATGCCACGGAACACGGAGAGGTGACACCCGGCTTCGGCTCCATCGCCGCCGCCGTCACGGATCACCTGGGATGGCCGACGGCGGCAGTCGCCGTCACGTTCCTCGAGGACAAACTGCCGGCGGACCAATGGCCGGCGCTCGCCGCCCGGGTGCAGAAGGTGGCGAACGACCTGTCGGTCCGCATCCACGGCCGGCCGGCGCAGTAGTCCGGTTCAGTAGCCCGGTTCAGTAGGGCTGCGCCAGCGGCCGCGGATGGGCATGCTTACGGCCGGTCGTGCGCCACATCCGCCGGAGCGGACTTCGCCACGGGAAGCGGGGCGGTCTCGTCCACGAGTTCCGCACGGGCGCGGCCGCGGCCGCGGACCCACAGCTGGTAGGCCAGCAGCAGTGCCGCAAGCCACGCCCCGCCAACATAGAGGGCCACGCGGGTCTCCTCGAAGATTCCCAGGACGGCGATCACGAGGGCCATGAAGGCGATGGTCAGGATTGACGCCGCGGGCCACCACGGGGACGGGAACTCGGACGCCGGGAGGCCGCTGCGGGCAATCTCGCGCTTCATGGCAACGTGCGAGGCCAGGATCATCACCCAGACCCATACGGTGGCGAACGTGGCGATCGAGGCGATCAGCACAAAGACGTCCTTCGGGATCACCGCGTTCAGGACCACGCCGGCCAGCAGGATTCCGGCCATCATGACTACGGTCATCCACGGAACGCCGTGGCGGGACACCTTTCCGAAGCTCTGTGGGGCATGGCCCTGGCCCGCCAGCCCGAACAGGATGCGCCCTGCGCCGAAGATGTCGCTGTTGATGGCGGAAAGCGCCGCGGTGATGACCACGGCATTCAGGATGTGGGGTGCCGCCGGGATTCCCAGCCCGCTGAAAATCTGTACAAACGGGCTGCCGTTGCTGCCGATTTCATTCCACGGGAACAGGCTCATCAGCACGCCGAGGGTCAGCACGTAGAACAGCAGCACCCTGACGGGGACCGTGTTGACGGCCTTCGGGATCACCTTCTTAGGATCCGCGGCCTCGCCGGCCGTGATGCCGATGGTCTCGATCCCGCCGAAGGCGAACATCACCACAGCGAACGAGGCCAGGAGCCCTTCGAAGCCGTTGGGAAGGAATCCTCCGTGTTCGACGAGGTTCCCCAGCCCGGGGGCGGCAGCGGATCCTCCGGCCTGGAAGCCGAAGACGATGATGGCGGCCCCGCCGACGATCATGGCAATGATGGCCGCCACCTTGATGAGGGAGAACCAGAACTCCAGCTCGCCGAAGACCTTGACACTGAGCAGGTTCAGGGCGGCCAGGAAGAAGATGATGGCAAGAATCCAGATCCAGCGGTCCACGTCAGGGAACCAAAAGCCCATGTAAATGCCGAAGGCTGTGACGTCCGCGATAGCCACGATCGCCATCTCGAAGACGTAGGTCCAGCCGGTGATGAAACCGGCCCGTGGCCCCAGATACCGCCCGGCATATTGCCCGAAGGAGCCCGAGACGGGGTGCCGCACGGCCATCTCACCCAGGGCCCGCATCACCATGAACACTGCCGCGCCGCCAATAATGTAGGCGAGCAGCACGGCGGGTCCGGCTTTCTGGATGGCCGAGGCCGAGCCGTAGAACAGGCCCGTGCCGATCGCCGAGCCCAGGGCCATGAAACGGATGTGGCGCACGTTGAGGCCGCGGTTCAGGACGGCACCTGCGGATTTCTCCAGCGCCGCGCCGAAGGAGGCCGCGGCCTGTGGCGCCCTTGTCGTGCCGTCCGTGGTGGCACCGTCGTCTGTGGTGGTCCTGCTGTCTGTGGGCGCTTGTTGCATGCCAATACCTTCTCGTCATTGGGAGGGGGATCGCTATCCAGCAGACCATTTCCGGGCTGCAGGTGATGAGCCTCACGGAGCTTTCGTGTCTTTGATTCCAGACTGTCCGCCGTCCATCCGCGATCCGCCATCCGGGGGGCGCAGCGAAGCGCGAACGGACACTTGGGGCCCCGCGCGAACGGGCACTTGCGGCCCGGCGTAGCGACCCCGCCTGCGTCCTCATTAATGTCGGTGCCTCCTGAGATGCTTTGCATATGGAAAGCAGAGCCGCTGTGGAGACGTTGGAGGCCGTCGAGGCCTCCGTCGCTGCGCTGGCTGTTTTGGTCCGCGGCGGGGCGAAAAACCTGGGCCCGGCCGCTGTGGACCCTCTTCGGAATCAGGCGGATGCGTGCCTGGACGGCATGGCTGAAGTGGCCCGGGTGGAAGCAAGAATGGCCGCCCTGAAAGTGCACTTTGCCGCAGGATATGCCAACGCCGCCAGAGCCATGGCCGCACCCGCACTGTCTCCGCAGGAACATACCGCCCAGGACATGGCCGTGACCGCTGAGATCGCGTGCGCCCTGACGGTCAGCGAACGCACTGCCGGCTCGCTTCTCTCTGAAGCCCACACGCTCACCACCGCTCTTCCGCTGACACTGTCCGCGCTGCAGGCCGGGAGCATTTCGTGGCAGCACGCCCGGGTCATGATCGACGAAGCCGCCAACCTCGACGCCGGAGGTGCTGCGGGTATGGAGGCGCATTTCCTGGACCAGGAGGCGCCCACTTCCGCCAGGGGCTGTCCGGTCGGGGATCTTGCACCGGCCCGGTTCCGTGCAAAGGCCCGGATCTGGAGGGAACGGCACCACCCGGTGAGCATCGAAAAGCGCCATGCCCGCAGCGTCGTCGACCGCCGGGTGGAGTACACCCCGGACCGCGACGGCATGGCTTGGCTTTCCGCCTACCTGCCTGCCGGCCAGGCCGCCGGCATCTGGGACCGCATCACCACCGCCGCAAGAGCACTGCAGGGAGCGGAGGAGGCTAGAACCCTCGCGCAGCTTCGTGCCGATGTCGCCGCCACCTGGCTCCTCACCGCTGGACTCGAACAAACGCCGTCTGGCATTGCCAAAGGCAGCGACGACGGCGCCCTCGAAGACGGCTTGCTGCACGGCGTGCTGGAGGGCGGGCCGGCCAGCCATCCATCATTTATCGATGTTCCGTCCCCGGCAGCCCAGGTCCTCATCACCGTTCCGGTGCTGTCGCTGCTGGGATTGACCGAGGAGCCGGCCATGTTGGACGGGTACGGCCCGATTCCACCATCCATGGGGCGCGCCCTTGTTGCCGACGGGGCGTCGTCGTTCCTGAGAGTGTTGACTGATCCGCGCGACGGTGCGCCATTGGAGATCGGGCGGACCAGCTACCGGATTCCCAAAACGCTGCGGCAATGGCTGGGCTGAGGGACGCGAAATGCACGTTCCCCGGCTGCGGCAACCATTCCCTGGACAACGACGCAGACCATCTCCTTGCCTGGTCCCACGGCGGGTCCACTGGGATCAGCAACCTCGGTCAACCATGCCCCAAACACCACCGCCTCAGACATACCACCGCATGGACGCCCACCGGCGCCAGCGCCAATCATCCGCCTGGCTGGATCTCGCCCACGGGCCGCACATATGCCAGTGAACAACCCGACTGGGAACCACCGCGGTGGCCAAGCCAGCTCCTTGCCATGGCTAAGAACCTTGGGCCCGCCGTGCCCGGGCAGGTCGAGAACCGCGGTGACTACGCCGAGCCCGGAACTCCGGGGACGGACAGTGACCCGGTGACACCCGAGGACGTGATCACACTCGAGGACCTACTGCCCGAGGCCGAACTGACGGATCATCCCGTGGCCGAGGACCCTTTCCGCGACTGGGCCCTCTTTCTGTCAGAGGCATACGCGGACCGCTAGGCACACGCCGCCCGCACAAAAAGCGGCTGCTAGGAAAACGAGTCCCTTGCCGCCTCGTCCTGCCATCGGCGGTAGCTGTGTCCCTTGGGGGGGGGCACGATCGCCGCCGCCGGGACGGACCCTGGGTTTATCTCCCGCGGCAGCTGCCGTCACATTCCGCGCGTGCGCCCCGTCTGGAATCCCGGACAGCACCCTCTCGAAAGCCCTGTCCGGCCTGCCCGGGAGGGGCTTTAGTTGATACAGAAGCACTTCCCCGAACCACCCAGCAACACGAAGGAGCCCCTTATGGCACCCGCCGATTTCACTACCGGTGCCCGCCCGGTCAAAGCTGCCCGCGGCACCGAGCTCACCGCTAAGTCCTGGCAGACGGAAGCCCCGCTGCGCATGCTCATGAACAACCTGGATCCCGAGGTGGCCGAACGCCCGGACGATCTGGTGGTCTATGGCGGTACCGGCCGCGCGGTCCGTTCCTGGGCCGCGTTCGACGCGATCACCCGGACCTTGGAGTCCATGGAGAAGGACGAGACGCTGCTGGTCCAGTCCGGCAAGCCGGTGGGTGTGTTCCGCACGAACGAGTGGGCGCCGCGGGTGCTGCTGGCGAACTCCAACCTCGTCGGTGACTGGGCCAACTGGCCGGAGTTCCGCCGGCTGGAGGCCGAGGGCCTGATGATGTACGGGCAGATGACGGCTGGTTCGTGGATTTACATCGGCACCCAGGGCATCCTGCAGGGCACGTTCGAAACCTTTGCCGCGATCGCCCGCAAGCTCACCGGGGATGAGAACGGCACCCTCGCCGGCACGCTGACCCTCACCGGCGGCTGCGGCGGCATGGGCGGGGCCCAGCCGCTGGCCGTCACCCTGAACGAGGGCGCCTGCCTGATCGTCGACGTCGACGAGACCCGGCTGCGCCGCCGTGCCGGCAAGCGGTACCTCGACGAGGTGGAAACCGACCTCGACGCCGCCATCGCCAAAGTCCTGGCGGCCAAGGAAGAGCGCCGCGGCTGGTCCGTCGGGTATGTGGGCAACGCCGCCGAGGTGTTCCCGGAGATCCTGCGCCGCCACCAGGCAGGGGAGCTCACCGTGGACATCGTCACGGACCAGACCTCGGCGCACGACCCGCTGAGCTACCTGCCCGAGGGCATCTCGGTCGAGGAATGGCACCGCGAGGCCGAGGCCGACCCGGAAGGCTTCACCAAGAAGGCCCAGGCCTCGATGGCCAGGCATGTCCAGGCCATGGTGGAATTCCAGGACGCCGGCGCCGAGGTGTTCGACTACGGCAACTCCATCCGCGACGAGGCCCGCAAGGGCGGCTACACCCGGGCCTTCGAATTCCCCGGCTTCGTTCCGGCCTACATCCGGCCGCTGTTCTGCGAGGGCCTGGGCCCGTTCCGCTGGGTCGCGCTCTCCGGGGACCCCGAGGACATCGCCGTCACCGACGCCGCGATTAAGGAGCTCTTCCCCGAGAACAAGCACCTGCACCGCTGGATCGACGCCGCCGGTGAGCGCGTCGAGTTCGAAGGCCTGCCGGCGCGGATCTGCTGGCTGGGCTACGGCGAACGCGCCAAGGCCGGGCTGCTGTTCAACCAGCTCGTGAAGGAGGGCAAGGTCAAGGCTCCCATCGTGATCGGCCGCGACCACCTCGACTCCGGCTCCGTCGCCTCCCCCTACCGGGAAACCGAGGCCATGGCCGACGGTTCCGACGCGATCGCGGACTGGCCGCTGCTCAACGCCCTGCTCAACACCGCCTCGGGCGCCACCTGGGTCTCCCTGCACCACGGCGGCGGCGTGGGCATCGGCCGCTCCATCCACGCCGGCCAGGTCTCCGTCGCCGACGGCACCGACCTCGCCGCCGAAAAACTCGCACGCCTCCTCACCAACGACCCCGGCATGGGCGTCATCCGCCACGCCGACGCCGGCTACGACCGCGCCCTCGAGGTCGCCAAGGAACGCGGCGTCCGCATCCCCATGAACGAA